>JAFATL010000646.1 GCA_019243975.1 Actinomycetota bacterium
GGGATGCGGGCGTTGGGCATCGAGGGCTTGTCGGTCACCATGCCGCACAAGGCCGACGCCGCCGCCGCGGTGGACGAGCTGGCGCCCCACGCCGTCACGCTGGGCTCGGTGAACACCGTGGTGCGACGGGGCAACACCCTTGTGGGCGAGAACACCGACGGCGCCGGGTTCATCAACGCCCTGCGCCTGGACGAAGGGTTCGACCCGGCCGGCCGGAAGTGTGTCGTGTTCGGCGCCGGTGGCGCGGCGCGAGCCGTGGTGCTCGCCCTGGCTGACGCCGGCGCCTCGGAGGTGATCGTGGTGAACCGCACGCCGGATCGGGCGGCGGTGGCGGCGGCCCTCGCACCCGCAGTGGCCCGGGTGGGCGTGGAGGCCGATGCCGCGTCGGCTGACCTCGTCGTCAACGCCACGCCGGTCGGCATGACGGGCGACGCGGGGGTTCCGCTCGACGCCTCCTTGCTGCACGGCGGTCAGCTCGTGGTCGACCTCGTCTACATTCCCGCCGTGACCCCGCTCGTATCTGCGGCGCGAGAGCGAGGTGCGACCGCGGTCAACGGGCTCGGCATGCTGATCCACCAGGCCGCCCTCGCCATCCAGCATTGGACGGGCCTCGACGCGCCGCTCGAGGCCATGAGCGCGGCGGCGGTGGCCGAGCTCACACTGCACCGATGACCGCACTCGTCGCGGCCGTCTGCGCCGTCATCGGGGTGCCGGTCGGGCTGTTCCTCAACGTCGTCATCGATCGCGTCCCTGAGAAGGAGCCGCTGCGCCCGGCTCTCCCACCTCGGCGCCCCGCGTCAGGGCGTGAGTGGTGGGTGGTCGTCGGCTGCGTCGCGTTGTTCGCAGCCCTTGGCATCCGGTTCGGTGCCGACTGGGCTGTGCCCGCGTACTTGGTGCTGGCGGCGTCACTGCTCGCCATCTCGGTGATCGACCTGAAGCTGTACATCGTGCCGAACCGCATCGTGTACCCGACGTTGGCCATCGCCATCCCGTTGCTGATCGGCGCCGCGTTGCTGCAGCACCACAACGACGCGATCAAGACCGCGGCCATCGGCTCGGTGGCCGCGTGGTTCTTCCTGCTCGTCGTGCACTTCATCCAGCCCGGCGGCATGGGGTTCGGCGACGTGCGGCTGGCGGCGATCCTCGGCCTCTACCTCGGCTGGATCAACCTGCGCCTGGTGTTGTGGGGGATGCTCGCCGGCTTCGTCCTCGGTGCCGTCATCGGCCTCGGGCTCATCGTGTTCGGCGGACGGGGCCGCAAGGAAGCGGTGCCCTTCGCCCCCTTTCTCGCCGCCGGCACCCTGCTGGCCATTTGCTTCAGCCAGCAGATCCTCGGCTAGGCCGAGACCTGGTCGAAGGCGAGCAGCTTGGCCGCCATGCGCCGCACGAGTGCTTGCTCGACGGATGCCGGGACCGGTCCGCTGTCCGATGAGAACAAGGCGAACGACTCGGCCCGGCCGTGCTGGAGGAAGACCATGTCGAGGTTGAAGGATGCGGTTCCATTGATCGCCCGCACGATGAACCGTACGCCCGTACTCGTCACACCGGCGGGGATCGAATAGCGCTCCACCGCCAACGACACCGCGTTGGCGGGAACCCCCTCGGCCGCCATCTCCTTGGTCAGCGCCGACTTGAGGCACGGAAGGAGGCTCGGGTTGTTGATGGTGTTGAAGTCCGCCAGCGCGTCCTGTTCGGTGGCGAACACACCGCTGCTCGTTGCAGCCCCGAGGTGACCGTTGGTCACGTCGGGACCGTCAGCGTCGGCGGTCGTGTCGTTGGAGTCGCTCACGCCCATGCACGCCTGCATGTCGCTGTCGAAGCCACTGCTTCCCGCGGAGTTTGCTGAATCAGTCCTGCCCGACGCGTCGACCGTCCAGCCGGGGCCGAAGTCGGCCAGTTGCAGCACCAGCGAGTGGGCCCGGTCGGTGTCAGATGCGGTGGGCACCGCCGGCTTGGCGGTGGTGGGCGTCGTCGGCGCGGCGGTTGTCGGCGCGGCTGCAGGCGCCGCCGTCGTCGGTGTCGTCACATCCGGAATGCTCACCCCGTGCGACGTCGCCGCCAGGGTGGCCTTGTGGTCGTCGCGGATGAGGCTGGGACGGACGGCGGCGAGCATGCCGATCAGGAAGATCAGAGCGGTGGCTGCTGCCAAGCCCATGACGAGCATCCCGTCACGGCCCGGCTTCGGCGCGCGAGGCGTCGGCGCGGTCGGCGTCACGGTCGGCAACTCGATCGTCTCGAGTGGCTGAGACGGCTCGGGGATCGAGGCCATCTTCACGGGAGCGGGCGGCGGGCGATGCCCGTCCAGGTGGATCTTCAGGCCGCCCTCGGTCGCGAGCGACTTGCCGCACTCCTCGCACTCAAACGTCATGGACGACCAGATCGGCCGTTTCGGGGGCGATCCCAGCGATCACCCCGAAAAGGGCCTAGTGCTGGGCGTATGCAGGCAGGTCGAGCGGCCAGCCCTTCCCGATGGCGTAGAGGATCGCGTTGACCGTCGCCTCGTCGATGCGGTCGTAGGTCGACCAGTCCATGGCCATCGAGGCCGCCTGGCCCGGTGTACCGGGCCCGTTGAGGGCAAAGGGCACGGGCGGCTTCTGGGCCGTATACGGCGTGAGGTCGAGCTTGGCCGGCACCTTCGGGAGGAATGCCTCGTGCTGGGGCAGGGCCAACCGGTCGTTGAGGGCGATCGGCTTCACCTTGAAGATGGTCTCGATGGTGCGCAGCAGCGACGGCATCGAGCCCCACTGGTGGTTGGGCCCCGGCTTGGCCAGTGGCCCGCTCACTTGGAGGTAGTCGCGCAGGGCCGAGACGTGGTCGCCGGCCGCCTGCGTGTCGTCTTCGGTCTGCATGATGACCGTCGACCCCCAGAACGGGCTCTTCGACAGCGCCTGGGTGATCAGACCGATGGCGTAGTCGTTGTCGGCGACCATCGACGCCGGCGTCGGGCTGCCCAGGTTGGCGGCCAGCGTGTGGTTCACCGGGAGCGACATGTAGATGAAGTTCGGCATGACGTCCTTGCCGGTCGCCTTGTACACGTCCTCCCAGTGCTGCAGGTTGAACTGCCCCGGCAGCGAGCGGTTCTCGCAGTCGGCCAGGGTGGGCGCGCCCAGCTCCGGCACGGACGGGCCGACGTCGCCCCCGCTGTTGGGATCGCCGGCGGCGTGGCCGGTGATGAACTGCGTGGCCCGGCACGTGTCGAAGTAGGCGATGTCGCCGTCCTTCCACCCGGGCGCCTTGTAGGCGTCCATGTTCCCGGACTCGCGCGCCGTGCGCTCGCCGTAGATCGCCATCGACAGTTTGCTGGGCCCGGCCTGATCGGGCGTGACGGCGCCGGCCCGCCTGAAGGCCTCGAAGATGTAGCCGCCCTCGGGATCCTGCAGCTCGTCGTCCGCCTTGTTGCCGAGCTGCTGGCCCGGGCCGGGACGGTGCGGGTCGCCGCCGCCGTGGTTGCCGCGGACGCCGTCTTCGTAGTCGGTGGGCCAGATCTTCTCGTTGTGGTCGGTGGCGATGGCGCCCGACGTCCACGAGTGCCCCGTGACTGAAACCTCGGCGTCGGAGAAGAAGCGGTCAGACAGGCTCCATCGGTCGGCCATGGCGTGATGGTTGGTCGTCACGCCCCGGCCGTAGAGGGTCCAGTACGCGGCGGCGTCGTACTTGGTCGGGTCGAGGTCACCGAAGTACTGATCGAACGTCTTGTTCTCGGTGACGATGTAGAGGACGTGCTTGATGGGTGAGGCGCCGTTGTGGGGCGGGCACAGCACCTCGGACACCTTGACGCCAGCGTGCGGCGCGCAGGGGTCGACGGTGACCTCGGAGATCTGGTCGTTGTCGTAGACGGCGCGCGTCCACGCGTTCTCCTGGGCCGGCGACGCCGGCAGGTCGACCACGTTGACACTGCCGTCGGTGTTGATGCCGTTGGAGAACACCGAGCCGTTGGGGCCCTGGCCGGGGCCACGGCCCTTGGCGTTGGCAACCCACAACTTGTAGGCCTTGGCCGTACCGGTGACGGTGAGGGCGCTCGGGTAGTAGCCGGTGGGGATGTAGCGGGGCTGGCCGGCCGGTCGCATGCCCGTGTGGCCGTCGAGCACTTCGACGGCATTGAGGCCGGCCAGCGCGACGAAGAGCAGGTTGCCGTCAGGGGAGAGCGCGAACGCGTCGGGGTGCGCGCCGACGGGCACGTCGGCCAACGGCTTGACGGAGACCTTGTGGACCAGCCGCGGTTGGTCGCCCGAGACGTCGAGCACCGAGATGCTGTCGTCGTTGGTGTTGGCCACGAACAGGCGCGTGCGGTCGGCGCTCAGCTGCACCGACGAGGGGTGATGGCCGACGCCGGCGTACGCGATCTCGTGGGCGGCGGCCGGGTTGGTCGCGTCGATCACCGACACGGTCCCGCCGGTGGCGCCGCCTCGCCCGGCTTCGTCGGCCCAGTTCGATGCGTAGACGCGCTTGCGAACCGGGTCGACGGCGACGCCGTACACGTCGAGGCCAGCCGGGGCTCGGCCCAGGACGGTGCCGCTGGCGGTGTCGAGGATGGTGACGCGTCCGCACGCGGCCTGGCCGCTCGGACACGCGTCATGGCCACTGCCGCTGGCTTCGCTCAGCGTGCCCGCGATGTAGAGCAGGTTGCCGCCCAGGGCGACGTTGCCCGGGTACCCGCTCACCCGGATGCCGTCGCCGACGGGGAGGATCGAGTCGGCACCCATCTGCGCGTCGCGCTCGGCATGAAGGGGGAACACCGCCTGCTCGGTGGCGTCCTCGCTGACTGTCGCCGGGCCGGCGGTGCGGAACCGGAACACGCGGTCGGCGTTGCCACCGCTGGCGAACACCTCGCCGCTGGGGGCCACGGCGACGCCCATGAAGAGGTTGGCCTGCGGCGTGGGGACGGCGGCCAGCGTGGCCGTGTCGATGGTGGTCAGGCCCTGCACGCCGCCGCCGTTGGAGCTGACGATCACCTGGCTGCCGTCGGGCGTGGCGGTCAGCCCGAGCGGGAAGCGCAGCACGTCCATCTGGGTGCCGGCGGGCTTGATCAGCCACCCCATCGGCGTGCGGTCGCCGCTCACCGACGAGTCGGCGGCGAAAGCGGCGAACCCGGAGGCACTGGCCAGGAGGGCGAGCAGCAGCCAGCCCGCGACGGATCGACGTGTGAACGAGGGCACGTTCGTACCTTTCGCCACCTGGCCCGACACCTCCTGTCCACCGGGCCGAAACCTCCGGGCAGGGAGACCGCGGCCCCTACGATGGAGGCGTGTTGCGCTACCTGACCGCCGGCGAGTCGCACGGCCGCGCCCTGGTGGTGATCGTGGAGGGCCTGCCTGCGGGCCTGCCGATCACGGTGGAGGCGTTCCAGGACGAGCTGGCCCGGCGCCGGCTCGGGTTCGGGCGCGGCCCTCGCATGCGGTTCGAGCAGGACGAGATCACCCTCCTCGGCGGTATCCGGCACGGGCGTACGCTCGGCTCGCCGGTGGCCATCGAGATCGGCAACACCGAGTGGCCCAAGTGGGAAGAGGAGATGTCGCCCCACCCGGGGGCCACCGAGAAGCCGCTCACCCAGCCCCGCCCCGGCCACGCCGACCTGGCCGGCATGCAGAAGTACGGGTTCCGCGACGCCCGCGACGTCCTCGAACGGGCGTCGGCGCGCGAGACCGCCGCCCGGGTCGCAGCGGGCACGCTGGCCAAGGCCCTGCTGTCGCACCTGGATATCGAGGTGATCAGCCACGTCGTGCAGATGGGGCCGGTGACGGCCAAGTCGGGCGCCCGCCCCACGCCGGCCGACCTGGCCCAGGTCGACGCGTCGGAGGTGCGCTGCTTCGATCCGGATGCCGAGCAGGCGATGATCGACGAGATCAAGGCGGCGGCCAAGGCGGGCGACTCGCTGGGCGGCGTGGTCGAGGTGCTCGGCTATGGCGTGCCGGTGGGCCTCGGCAGCCACGTGCACTGGGATCGCAAGATCGACGCGCTGCTGGCGCAGGCGCTCATGAGCATCCAGGCGGTGAAGGCCGTCGAGATCGGCGAGGGCATCGACGTGGCGGCCCGCCGCGGCTCCGAGGCCCACGACCCGATCACGTGGGAGGCCGACGCCGGCTACCAGCGCGAGTCCGACCGGGCCGGCGGCGTCGAGGGCGGCATGACCAGCGGTGGACTGGTGGTGGCGCGTGCCCACATGAAGCCACTGGCCACGTTGAACCGGCCCGTGCTCAAGACCGTCGACGTCGACACCAAGGAAGAGACGGTCTCGTTCAAGGAGCGCACCGACGTCACTGCCGTACCGGCGATGGGCGTGGTGGCCGAGACGATGACCGCGCTGGTGCTGGCCGGCGAGGCCCTGCGCAAGTTCGGCGGCGACTCCCTCCCCGAGGTGGTGCGCAACCGCGATGCGTTCCTCGCCGGTCTCGCCTGAGCTCGGTGCCGGGCGCGTGACCGAGCGTGTGCTGCTCGTCGGCATGATGGGCGCGGGCAAGACCACCGTGGGTCGCGAGCTGTCGCGCCGCTTGGGCTGGCCCTACTTCGACAGCGACGCCATGGTCGAGGCTCACAGCGGCAAGACGGTGCCGGAGATCTTCGAGGAGCGGGGCGAGGCGGCATTCCGGGCCGAGGAGGCGCGCGTGCTGGCCGAGGCGGTCACCTCCGACGGTCCTGCCGTCGTGTCCGTCGCAGGCGGGGCCGTGCTCGACCCTGACAACCGCCGCCGCCTGGCCGCCGGCGGCACCGTCGTGTGGCTGCGCGCCGAGGTGGAGACGCTGGCCCGGCGGGTCGGGTCGGGCAAGGGCAGGCCCCTGCTGTCTCCCGATCCGGAGACGGCGCTGCGCCGGCTCTATGCGCAGCGCCGCCCGGTCTACGAGCAGGTCGCCGACGTGGTGGTCGACGTCGACCACCGATCCGCGGCCGAGGTGGCCGAGGCGATCATCTCGGAGCTCGACCGGTGATCACCGTCCCCGTCGACCTCGGCGACCGCAGCTACGACGTGCTCGTCGGCCGTGGCGCCCGCCACCGCCTCATCGAGGTGCTGCCCGCCGGGGTGAAGCGGGCTGCCATCGTCACCCAGGAGTCGATCGGGGTCACCGTCGACGCGGGCGTCGACCAGCAGACGTTCCTCATCGACCAGGGTGAAGACGCCAAGTGCATGGAGACCGTCGAGGAGCTGTGCCGGCAGTTCAGCCGTTGGGGCCTCACGCGCGCCGACGTGGTGGTCGCGGTGGGCGGGGGAGTCGTCACCGACACCGCCGGTTTCGCGGCGGCGGTGTACCACCGGGGCGTCGCCGTGGTGCACGTGTCGACGTCGCTGCTCGGTCAGGTCGACGCGGCCATCGGCGGCAAGACCGGCGTCAACCTGCGCGAAGGCAAGAACCTGGTCGGCGCGTTCTGGCAGCCGGCGGCCGTGCTGTGCGACACCGAGGTGCTCGAGACGCTCCCGCCCCGCGAGTACCAGAGCGGGTTGGGGGAGATGGCCAAGTACCACTTCATCGCCGACGTGTCGTTGGAAGACCTGCCCCTCGACGAGCGCGTGGCCAAGTGCGTCGAGATCAAGGCGTCGTACGTGGCGGCCGACGAGTTCGAGCGCACCGGCCGGCGCGCCATCCTCAACTACGGCCACACATTGGCCCACGCCCTGGAGACGGCCGGCCACTACGACCTGCGTCACGGCGAGGCGGTGGCCATCGGGCTGGTCTTCGCGGCCGAGCTGGCCCGGCGACTGGAGCGGGTCGATGGTGACCGGGTGGAGGAGCACCGAAAGGTCGTGCTCGGCTACGGCCTGCCTGACAGGCTTCCCCCTGATGCCGACGTCGATGGGCTGGTCACGCTGATGCACCGCGACAAGAAGGCCACCTCCGGGCTCACGTTCGTACTCGACAGCCCGCGCGGGTTGGAGGTCGTGCCCGGCGTCGACCCCGCCGACGTGCGGTTGGCGCTGGAGGCAACCCGATGAGGCGGGGGCGATGAGCAACGGCACGATCCTGCTGCTGAACGGGCCCAACCTCGACCTGCTGGGCATCCGCGAGCCCGAGGTGTACGGCACGGCGACGCTCCACGACCACGTGGCCCGGGCCCGGGCCACCGCGGGGAAGGCGGGGTACGACCTCGAGCACCTCCAGTCGAACAGTGAGAGTGCGCTGGTCGACGCCATCCGCGACGCGCGCGGTCGCTGCGCGGCCATCGTCATCAACGCGGGCGCGCTCACGCACTACGCCTGGTCGCTGCACGACGCGCTGGCTGCGTACGACGGCGTCGTCGTCGAACTGCACATCAGCAACCCGTACTCGCGCGAGCCCTGGCGCAACACCTCGGTTGTCACCCCGGTGGCCAAGGGCAGCATCTGCGGGTTTGGTGGCCTGGGGTACGAGATGGCCGTGGACGCGGTGGCACGACTTCTGTCGGATGGCTGACGCACCACTGCTCGAGATGCGCGTCGACCTCCGGCTCGGCCGCCTGCGGGCCGCCCGGTTGGAGGAGTGGGACGCGCTCCTCGTCACCAACCTCGTCAACGTGCGCTACCTCACCGGCTTCACCGGGTCGGCCGGCATGCTGCTGGTGCGCCGCGACGACGCCATCCTCGTCACCGACGGCCGCTACGCGACGCAGTCCGCGGAGCAGCTGGCGCTGGCGGGTGTGACCGCCGACGTCGAGATCGGCCCACCGGCACGCCAGCGCGACGTCGTCAAGGCCGGGGTGGCGGGGCTGGGCCGCGTGGGCCTGGAAGCGGGGAGCATCACGTGGGCCGCCCAGCGCACCTTCGCCGAGGAGTGGGGCTCGTCGGTGGAGCTGGTGCCGACCAGCGGCGTGGTCGAGGAGCTGCGGCGGGTCAAGGACCAAGGCGAGATCTCGCGCATCTCGGCTGCAGCTGCGATCGCCGACGAAGCGCTGGCCCGGGTGAAGCCGACACTCGCCGGCAAGCCCAGTGAGGCCGACGTGGCCTTGGCCCTCGACCACGAGATGCGCCGGCTCGGCGCGTCGGGCAGCTCGTTCGAGACGATCGTGGCGGCCGGGCCCAACGCGGCCAAACCCCACGCCCGCCCGTCGTCGCGACGCATTGAGCACGGCGAGCTCGTCGTGATCGACTTCGGTGCCGTCGTCGACGGCTACTGCTCCGACATGACGCGCACCCTGTGCGTGGGCGAACCCGCCACGCCCGAGCTCGAGCGCATGGTCGAGGTGGTGGCCGCGAGCCAGGCGGCGGGGGTGGCCGCTGTGCATCCCGGCGCGACCGGCGTGGAGGTCGACCGGGCCTGTCGCGACGTCATCGGCGACGCCGGCTGGGCCGACGCCTTCCTGCACGGGACGGGCCACGGCGTGGGCCTCGACATCCACGAGGCCCCGTGGGTGGGCACGACCTCGACTGATACCCTGGCCATCGGCCACGTCGTCACCGTCGAGCCCGGCGTGTACCTACCGCAGTACGGTGGGGTGCGCATCGAGGACACGGTGGTCGTCACCGACATGGGCTGCTACCCGCTGACGAAATCCCCGAAGGACCTTGTTATCGCATGAGTGTGTCCACCAATGACCTGAAGAACGGCATGACGCTCGACCTTCCCGGTGACGG
>JAFATL010000648.1 GCA_019243975.1 Actinomycetota bacterium
GAGATGTAGGCCGCGTCCGGGTGCAGGCACAGGGCCTTGTAGAGCAGCGACGTCCCCGACCGAGGGGCACCGACGAGGAACAACGGCTGTTCCATTACCTGTACCCGAGTGATTTGAGCGTCTTGCCGGCGCGCACGCGGAACAGCAGGCGGAGCAGGGGGTCGTTCTCGCGCCGGTGGGCGCCAACCCGCGAGCGATACACCGGGCTGTCGGCGCCGCTGGATTCTCGTCGCTGGGCGCTGCGGTCGCGGTACTGGCCGGCCACGTCGTGTTGCGCACCCTGCGGGTCGAGCACGGCCGCGTCCCAGGGTTCTTCGAGGAACGTGAGCAAGCGCCGCAGCTCGGCCTCGGTGTCGTCGACCAGGCGCTCGTACCGGACCTCGAGGTAGCGATCAGCCGGCAGCTGCGAACCGAACGCCTGCGCGGTGCGGATGTAGCGGGGCCACTTCTCGACGGCCTTCACGGCCGAGCGGTAGCCCCACCGGTCGCGATGTGACGCCACCACGTCGCGCCCGTCGCGCACCACGTGCACGATCTGGCAGTCGGGGAACAGCGCGTCGATGAAGTCGAGCGACAGCGCGTAGCGCGGTGTCTTGTCGGCCCACCGCGTCTTGCCCCGGCTCTTGGCGTACTCGGTCTGGAACGAGTCGAAGAACTCGGCGAACTTCTCGTACCAGTACGACTTCGGGAAGCCGTACAGGCCGATCCGATCCCACCCCTCTTCGGTCACCTTGGCGAAGTCGGCGAGGAAGCGCGTCTCGGGCCCGCAACTGATGTTGGGGTGCGAGTCGAGCATCAGCCGCAGCAGCGTGGTGCCGGAGCGCTGGCAGCCGACCACGAAGATGGGGCGGGAGGCGGTGGTCATGCGGAAGACGGGCGCCCGGAGGCGCGGCCCACCCGCAGAGGGTAGTCGAACCTCCTCAGCAGGGGCGCGGTGAGCGCGGTCACCCAGAGTCGCCGGCGGGCGTCCAGCGCAGTCATCCACTCGTCGTCGAGCCGGATGCGCGTGGAGCCCGACGACAAGCGGTCGGGGTTGCCGGCTACGGAATGCCCGGAGGTGAGCGTGACCGTCCGGTCGTCGACGAAGCCCGCAGGCGCCCCCCCGTGGCCGATGAGGTCGAGCACCCGTGCCACCGCGTGACGGGGGTCGTCCACGACGTCCTCGTAGCGGAGCAGCAGGCGGCGGGGGTGCCCCGCGAAGAGTCGGAGTGCGGCGGCGTTCCACGTGTCCCACAGCACCGCGCTCTTCGACGCGCTCTGTTGTTGCATCACGCCGTCGCCACCGCGGTCGGGCTGCGCCTTCGCCCGCAGCCACGAGTGGGCCGCCGCGCGCGGGTCGCGGACCAGGTGCACGACGGCCACCTCCACGCCGGGGATGGACGCCAGCAGATGCCCGTACGTCGGCAGCTTCGACGAGTCGACGATCACGTCGGCGCCGGACACGTCCTGGATGGCGCGGTAAAGGCCGGCCACCGCGGCCGCGTAGCTCCCCAGCCGTCGGGCGCCCGCGGGGCGGCGCGTGCTGAGCAGCGCCCGGGGGAGATGGCGAACGCGGGTGGTCGATTGCTGGGCCCGGCTCATGGCGTGGGGGTCGACGCCGTCGCGTCCACCGAAGGCCTGGTCGATGGTCTTCGTCCAGAACGGGCACGCGCCGAAGCGCTGGCCGCAGCTGCAGAAGCGGTCTTCGATGAGCCCGCGCTGCCACACGTAGCGGAGCTCGCCCGGCGCGAACACGCCGTCGACCTGGTCGAGCAGGCGGGCGAGCAGGGTCGACCCACTGCGCCCCGATCCCGCGACGTACAGAACGCGAACGGTCACGGTCGGTCCCCCGCCGGCGCGGCCCGCCCCGGCCGCAGCGACTGCAGCACGAGTTGGTCGTCCGCGCCGATGCCCAGCAGAGAAAGCACGCCGATGTACATCAGGCCGACCGCGAGGCCGCCTACCGCCAGCGCCACGAGGCCGTGCGTCTTGTGGGCGACGACGAGGCCCGCCAGCAGCGCGATGCCACCGGCGACGAATGCCTTCGCCTCGCCGAAGTCGAACGGGTACATGTCGAGCACGAACCCAACCTGCACGACTCGCACGACGTTCACCAGCGTCAACGAGATCGCCCAGGCGTACGCCGACCCGGTGATACCGAAGTGGGGGATCAGCATCAGGTTGAGGACCACGTTGATGACGAGGGCTCCCACGTTGTCGACGAGGCTGAGTACCGGCCTGCCCGACATGTTCAGCATGAGACCGCAGGGACCAGTGGCGCTGTCGACGAGCTTGCCGAGGGCGAGCACCAGCGTGACGGTGGCGCCGGCGACGAAACGGCGCCCGAACAGCTCGAGCAACTGGTGGCGCAGGGCAATGCACGCGATCGTGCCCGGCAACGACAGCCGCAGGATCCACCCGGTGGCGGCCGCGTAGGTGCGACGCAGGTTGTCGGTGCGGGCCCGCCGGTGCAGGTCGGCGATGCGCGGCGCGAACGCGGCGTTCACCGGCACCATCACGAACGCGGCCAGCATCACCAGCCGCGTCGCCACTTGGTACACGCCGACTTCGGCACTCGAGCGGTACACCCCGAGGATGATCGTGTCGGCCCAGATCAACCCGGTGGACGCCAGCGACGCCAACCAACTGACCGCCGAGAACCCGAACAGCTCACGGGGCTCGTAGCGGGGGTGCTCGGTGATGCGACCCATCAACCGCCGCAGGGCGACGGCGGCGGCCAGCGCCCCGGCGTAGTTCGACACCGTCAACGCGATCATGGCGCCCCGCAGGCCGTGGTTCGTCCACAGCGCGAGGGCGGTGAGGCTGATGCGGAGACCGGGTTCGAAGAGCAGCCCGACGTAGGCGTAGGGCTTCATGGTGCGGTACCCCTGCGTCGCCGACAGTGCCGCGTCGGCGAACACCGACGCGGGCAGGGTGGCGCCCACGTAGCGGAACGGCGTCACGAGATGGGGGTCGCTGAAGAAGTGGTGCGACAGCCACGGTGCCGCCAGCCACAGGGCGGCACCGAGCACGGCGGCGCCACCGGCGCTGAGCCCGAGCCCCAGCCGAACGGTGCCGCGTAGGGCGGCGGGGTCGTCGTCGGCCAGGTGCACGGCCACGAAGCGGGTGAGGCCGGCGCGGAACCCGCTCAGCGACAGCAGGCCGAGCAGCGAGAGGAAGGCAAAGCCCTGCGCGTAGAGACCGACCTGGGCCCGGCCCAGCACCCGGGCGAGCAGGACCGTGATGAGGAAGAAGGCGATCTGGCTGAACAGGGCGCCGACGAGGTTCAGCGCACCGCCGCGGGCCATACCCAGCACTTCACGGGCGCCCTCGTCGGCTTCTGGGTCGTCGGCCAGCTGCAGATCGTCGGTTGCGTCGGTCATGCCCAGCCCACGGCCTGTCCGAGCAGCTGACGCAACTCGTCGTTGCTGGCGCGGAACTCGGCGCGGAGCGCGTCGCGCGTGTCGTCGCGGAGGGGCGGGCCCGGGCGCCGACGCGTGTAGGCCGGGTAATCGGGAAGGGCGACGGGTTCGACGCCGACGAAGTCGTGCACGCGCCGCAAGGCGGCGGCCGGATCGGCGAACAGGTCCTCGCTGCGCAGCACGAGCAGTTGCTCCCGCGGGAAGTGGGCGAGCCACGTCGACAGCTGCGCCGCGTAGCGCCCGCGCGACACGTAGGACCAGATGCGGTGCGCTCGGCTCTGGTACCGGGGATCGGCCTGCATGCGCTCGACCTCCCCTGCCAGTCGCTCGGGCTCGGCGGCCACCGCTTCCTCGAAGGCTAACGGCTCGAGTCCGCGTTGCCGCATGTGCTCGTAGTGCGAGTAGGCCCGCTCGACGGGGTCACGCAGCAGCGCAATGAGCTTGGCCGCCGGCACCGTCGCCGCGGCACGGGCCGCCGCGTGGGGATGGAACAAGTAGTAGGGCGAGGCCTCGAAGACGACGCATCCGCGGCCCCCGGCCTTCCGGCGCGCCACGGCGCGCTCGGTGGGGAAGTGGGCCCGATACCACCGGTCGCCGCGCTCGTACTCGGTCGAGAAGTACTGCAGCTCCTTGCCCAGTGGTGGCACCACGTCGGGGTGCTGCGACAGGTACTCGTACAGCGACGTCGTGCCGCCCCGCTGCGTGCCGATGATGAGCGCGTCGGGGAGGACGCGTCGCTGACCCGCCGATTGGCGCGCTTGCACGCGGCCGGCCTGCCACGACCGTCGCAGCCGGATACGGGTGGAACGCCCGTCCGCGTCGGCCACGGTCCGGCTGACCGCCGCGGCGGTCAGCCCTGCGGCGCAGCCGAAGCGCGGCCGAAGGGGTTGCGCACGACGTAGGGCTCGTCGTCGTGCTCCGAGGCAACCGG
>JAFATL010000765.1 GCA_019243975.1 Actinomycetota bacterium
CGACGCCAACGCCGAGGTGCGCACGGCCACGTCGCAGCGGCTGTCGGTGCTCGAGGGAATGGACGACCGGCCCGAGGCCATCGCCCTGGCCAAGCAGTGGCAGCGCAAGCTGTACGACGGCGGCTGGGCGGCCATCACCTGGCCCAAAGAGTTCGGCGGCCGGGGCGCCGGCCCGCTCGAGTCGATCGTGTACGGCGAGGAACTGGGCCGTTACGACGTTCCCGTCGGCATCTTCACCATCGGCGTCGGCATGGTCGGCCCGACGATCGTGGCCCACGGCACCAAGGAGCAGCAGGACCGCTACCTGCCGTCGATGCTGCGGGGTGACGAGGTCTGGTGCCAGCTGTGGAGCGAGCCCGACGCCGGGTCCGACCTGGCCGGCCTCAAGACGCGCGCCGAACGCGACGGCGACGACTTCGTGATCAACGGCCAGAAGGTGTGGACCAGCGGCGCCCACTACTGCGACTTCGGCCTCGGCGTGTTCCGCACCGACCCCGACGCACCCAAGCACAAGGGCATCTCCGCCCTCATCGTGCCGATGAGCTCGCCCGGCATCACCATCCGCCCGCTCCGGCAGATCAACGGCGACGCCCACTTCAACGAGGTGTTCTTCGACGACGTGCGCGTGCCGGCGGCCAACCTGGTGGGCGACTTCAACGACGGGTGGCGGGTGGCGCGCACCACGATGATGAACGAGCGCCTGTCGGCCGGAGCGATGGTGTCGATGGCCGAGGCCGTCGCCCCCCTGCTGGCGCTGGCCCAGAAGGCCACCCGCAACGGCGGGCCCGCCCGCACCGACCCGATCGTGCGCCAGCGCCTGGCGCGCGCCTACACGTTGGCCCGCCTGTTCGACCTCACCACCGCGCGCGTCCGCACCGCGCTGGCGCGCAACGCCATCCCCGGGCCCGAGGTGTCGGTGCTCAAGCTGTTCGCGGCGGTCACCGGCACGGCCTTGGCCGACGCGGGCGTCGACCTGCTCGGGCCGGGCGGCATCCTATGGGGCGACGACGGCCACGAGGGCGGCCGGTGGGCCGAGGGCCTGCTCGACAGCTTCGCCATGCACATCGGCGGCGGCACCGACGAGATCCAGCGCAACATCATCGGCGAGACGGTGCTCGGTCTCCCGCGCGAGCCCAGCCTCGACCGCGACGTACCGTTCCGGGAACTGGTGAAGGGATAACGACATGCTCGACCGGAACCAGGTGCTGCCGCACCGCATCGGCCAGCTCGCTGAGAGCGACCCCGACGGCCTCGCCATGCTCGACGTCGACGGGCGCACGGCCACGTTCGCCCAGATGCGCGACACCATCCGGGCGTGGGCCGCCGGCTACGCCCGCCTGGGCGTGCGCGAGGGCCAGCCCGTGCTCACCCTCGTGCCCAACTCGTTCGAGTCGTACTACGCGTGGTTGGGGCTGGCGTGGCTCAAGGCGCTCGAGGTGCCGACCAACACGATGTACCGCGGCACGATGCTGGCGTACCTGCTCAACAACTCGGGCGCCGAGATCGCGGTGATGTCGGCCCGCTTCCTCGATCGGCTGGCCGAGGTGGCGGGCGACGTCGAGCGTCTCAAGACCGTCGTCGTTCCCGATGCCGACAGCACCGCCGACCTCCCCGCGCTCCCGTTCGACGTCATCACCGGCGCGCAGTTCCTCGACGGCGCGCCCACCGACGGCATCGGCGATGGCCCCGAGTACTACGACATCGCCTGCATCATCTACACCTCGGGCACGACTGGGCCGTCGAAGGGCGTGCTCGTGCCGTGGGCCGAGCTCTACGAGTTCGTGCGCATCATGCCGCCCGAGACGCTCCCCGAAGGCCGGGCCCTGTACACGACGTACCCGGCGTTCCACGTCTCGGGCAAGGCGATGCTCTACGCGACGGCCGACCGCCACGGCCAGCTCGTGCTGCGCGAGAGCTTCTCGCTGTCGGAGTTCTGGAACGACATCCGCCGCTTCGACTGCTACTCGTGCGGACTGGTCGGACCCATGGCCGCATTGCTCATGCTGAACCCTCCCGCCGACGACGACGCCGACAACCCGCTGCAGACCACGTTCATGGGGCCGATCGTCCCGCAGGTCGACGAGTTCAAGATGCGCTTCGGCGTCGACAAGGTGGGCACCGGCTTCGGCATGACCGAGGTCGGTGCGCCGCTGTCGTCCAACGGCTTCACGCTCGTCAACAACACCAGCTGCGGGCGGCGGCGCACGGGCCCGCCCGGCTACCAGGTGCGCATCGTCGACGAGCACGACGAGGAGGTGCCGCCCGGCACCGTCGGCGAGCTGCTGGTGCGGGCCGACGAGCCGTGGGTCATCAACGCCGGGTACTGGAACCTGCCCGAGAAAACGGCCGAGGCGTGGCGGAACGGCTGGTTCCATACCGGCGACGGCTTCCGCGAGGACGAGGACGGCAACTTCTACTTCGTCGACCGTCTCAAGGACGCCATCCGTCGGCGAGGCGAGAACATCTCGTCGTTCGAGGTGGAGGCCGGCATCAACGCCCACCCGTCCGTGCAGGAGTGCGCGGTCATCGGCGTGCCGTCCGAGCTGGGCGAGGACGACGTGAAGGCGGTGATCGTGCTGATGCCCGACACCAAGACGACGCCCGAGGAGATCATCGAGTTCCTCGAGCCTCGCATGCCGCGTTTCATGATCCCTCGCTACATCGAGTTCGTGGATGCCCTGCCCAAGACCGACGCCACGTTCCGCACCCAGAAGGTGAAGCTGCGGGACAACGCGTTGAACGACATGACATGGGACCGCGAGCGGTCCCAATGACGGAGCATCGGGAGCGGCCCGGGTAAGGTCGCAGCGTGGCCACGCACGCGAACAAGCGCCGCCCCCGCCGCGAACAGATCCTCGAGGCGGCCGTCGAACTGTTCCAGCGCGACGGCTACCACGCCACCGGCATCGACGAGATCGGGGCGACCGCCGGCATCACCGGTCCGGCGGTGTACCGCCACTTCGCCAGCAAGGAAGACATCCTCGAGACGCTGCTCGTCGACATGAGTGGCCGCAGCCTGGCCCGAGCCCAGACGCTGGCCAACGAAGCGACGACGCCGGCGGAGGCGCTGCGCGCCCTCGTCGACTTGTCCGTCGAGACCATGCTCGACAACCCGGCACTGGCGTACGTCGCCCAGTACGAACGGCGCACGCTTCCGCGCAAGAGCCGCCTCGCCATCGACAAGGCCGAGCGGCTCTACTTCGAGCTGTGGGTGCAGCCGTTGATGGAGCTGCGGCCCGAACTGAGCGAAGCCGAGGCGCGCGTTGTCGTGTACTCGGCGGCCGCCTTGGCCGTCGCCGCCGCCACCTACAAGAGCGGCCTGAGTCGCGACGCAGCCAAGGACCTCATCGTCACCATGATGCTCAACACCCTCACGGTGCCCGAGCGCACGATCGCCCGCCAGCGCGGCCGCCGGGCCAGCTGACGACTTAGACCGACAAGCTCGAGCGGCGCGGCACCGCGCCGCGACGGGACACCTCGGTGGTCATGGCCCGCACGAGCGCGCTCAACTCATCGCTGGTGACCTGCGGGTGGCGCACGGCCGCGGGCGTAGCCAGTCCGAACACACCGTGCACGAGCGTGCGGGCCTCGTCGTCGGACAGCTTGGGGTGGATCTCACGGATCACCCGCACCCACTCATCGACGTGGCGGCGATGGGCGCGGTCGATGGCCCGGCGTTCGTCCTTGGGCAGGTTCTGCCGCTCGCGCGCCATCACGGCATAGGCGGCCGGCGAGTCGACGGCGGCATCGACGAAGTTGTCGATCAGGCGGTCGAGCGTCTCGACGCTCGGCAGGTCG
>JAFATL010000124.1 GCA_019243975.1 Actinomycetota bacterium
CTCCGGCCGGTGCGAACCTCCCCCGTCGTCATACCCGCCAGGAGGGCGGCTGCGACCATGACGGCGCCGCCGGTCAGGTAGGGCGCAGGCACGCCGATGTGCTTGAAGAGCAGGCCGCCGGCGATCGGGCCCACGACCCGGGCCAGGCCGCCCGCTGCCTGCTGGACCCCGAGGACGGCGCCTCGGCGGTGGCCGCCGGCCCGGCCCGCGACCATCGACGTCATCGTGGGCGACGCCAGACCCTGGCCCACGACCAGAAGGGCCATGGGCGCGACGAGCGCGGCGACCGAGTGGACGCTGGCGAGGAGGAACAAGCCGGCCGCGTTGCAGAAGAGCCCCGCCACCAGCACGGCCCGTTCACCCAGGCGGTCAACCGCGGGGCCGATCAGCCGCGCCTGCACGACAAGCAGAGGCAACCCGATGGCGGCGAACGTTGCCGCCGTCGACACCTCACCGAAGTGGAGGCGCACCTCGCCGAAGAACGGGAACGTCGCCTCGAACGCGCTGAAGGCCGACAACGAGAGAAATGCAGTGAAAACCAAGGGCAAGACGCGCTCCTGGAGCCACGCCTGCCGGTCGAAGAGGGGGCGGGGCGCGTGGGGTTGGGTCTCCGGTCTGGTCTCCGGGAGGCGGCGGGACGCGACCAGCGCGTTGACGGCGGCGATCACGGCGGCGACGAGGAAAGGGACGCGGGGGCCGCCGAGAGCGGACAGGGCGCCCAACGCGGGGCCGGCGACGAAGCCGACGCCGAACGCGGCGCCCACCAGGCCGAGCAAGCGGGCCCGCTGCTCGGGTGTCGCGATGTCGGCCACTGCCGCCTGGGCCACTGACACGCTGCCGCCCGAGATGCCGTCGATGACCCGGCCCAGGTAGAGGATGGCGACCGAGCCGGCCAGGCCCGTGACGAGGCTGCCGATGGCGGTCCCGACCAGCGACACGATCAGCACCGGCTTGCGGCCGATGCGATCCGACAGCCGCCCCCACACGGGAGCGAACAGCAGCTGGGCGGCCGAGAAAGCAGCCACCATGCCGGTGGCCGAGACGGCGTCGGCGCCGAAGCGGTGGGCGTAGATCGGCAGGATCGGGAACACGATGCCGAACCCGACGAGGTCGAGCGCCACGGTGACCCAGATCGTCCCGAAACCGGGAGGCGCAGGGGTGCGGGCCGGGCGTTTCACACATAGAGGACATTGCTCGCGCCTAGGTGTCGTCAAGTTGGGTCGCAGGGAAGGAACAACTGCAGAGGGTGACGAATCCCACCGTCAGTAGTGGCGGTACCATCAACCGGGGGTCATGGAGCGAGTGGCACGTCGAAGCCGAACCCGGCAATTGAGTGTGGAGACGGAGCCCGACGGGGAGCTGACGGCGCGCGCCGCTGACGGCGACACCACCGCCTTCGAAGCCCTCTACCGCCGCCACGCCGACAGCGCCTGGCGCTTGGCCTTCGCCGTCACGGGCAACGCCGACGATGCCGCCGACGCCGTGTCCGACGCCTTCACCCGCGTGTTCCAGGCTCTGCCCACGAGCCAGCTGTCCGAGGGCGACTTCCGGCCCTACCTCCTGGCCGCCACCCGCAACGCCGCCATCGACACCGTGCGCCGGGGCGGCCGCACCCAACCGACGGCAACGATGGAGCTGCTCGACTCGGCTGCCGTCGCCGCCGGGCCCCACGACCGTGTCGTCGCCTCCGTCGACATGGCGCTGATCGTGCGCGCCTTCCTCGACCTGCCCGAGCGGTGGCGGTCGGTGCTGTGGCTCACCGAAGTCGAAGGCATCCCCGCGCGCGAGGCGGGCCCGATGCTCGGCCTCACGCCCAACGCGGCCGCGCAACTGGCGGTGCGCGCACGGGCCGGTCTGCGCGAGCGGTTCCTGCAGGCACACCTGCGCGCCGCTGCGGGCAGCTGCACCTTCACCGTCGAACGTCTCGGTGCGTATGTCGCCGGCGCGCTCTCGCCGCGCGACGTCGCGAAGGTCGACCAGCACCTCGCCGGCTGCGCCGACTGCCGGGCCCGCCAGGCCGAGCTCGAAGACCTCGGTGGTCTGCTGCGCCGCGTCGCCATCCCGCTGCCGCTCGCACTGGGCGCGGTGACGTTGAGCAAGTTCAAGCTGGCGTCGGCCGCGACCGCCGCCATTCGGCGCGTCGCCACCGGTACGACCAACGCGGCGCGCGTGCAGCGCCCGCTGGCCGCGGTGACCACCGCCATGATCGCCCTCGGCGTCATCTCGCTCACCGTCGTGCACAACAACGGCAACGCGCCGTCGAAGCAGGCGTCGCGGCCGTCGATCGACGGACGCACGGCCCTCGAGCAGGTGACGGTGCCGAGCGGGACGACCGAGACCATCACCTTCGCCGCCGCCCAGTCGAACGCGCTGGGCGCGGCCAACGAAGCAGCACTCGCGGCAGCCGCCAATCAGGCGGGAGCGGCCATCCCGCCGCAGGCGAACATCCCGCGCCCGCGCGGGGGCACGACCCAGCCGAACGGGAACGGCACCACGCCGACACCGGCACCCACGCCGGCACCCGGGCCGGCGGCACAGCCCGTCGTGCAGGCCGGCCTCTCCCTCGACGCGGGCACGCAGCCGGTCGCCGGTCTCGCCCTCGGCGTGGGTAACAACAGCTGCGTCGGTCTGCAGATCGCCGGCACGAACGTCGGCTGCCCGCCCGCAGCCGGTGCGCCGACCAAGACGCTGACCGTCGACCTCAGCGGCTCACTGCTCGGCGACACGCAGGTTGCGCTCTAACGAGCGCAATCCGCTGATCACTGGTTCGCTTCGGGCTTCGCCCTTCGCTCACTCCGGCGGGCACCCCTGAGGGGCCCCACCCGCCGCTTGCCCGTTAGCGCCAAGACGCGAAAGCGGCCGGCCCGAAGGCCGGCCGCCTACTTCGCTTCGACGTCTGGCTACGCAGGCCGAACGTTTGCGGCTTGCAGACCCTTGGGGCCCTGCTGCACCTCGAACTCGACCGACTGGCCCTCTTCGAGGCTCTTGTAGCCGTTCATCTCGATCGCCGAGAAGTGAACGAAGACATCTGCTCCGTCGGACTGCGAGATGAACCCGTAGCCCTTCTCAGCGTTGAACCACTTGACAGTACCGGACGCCACGGTGGCGATCCCCCTTGCTCGTTTTCAGTAACCGAGGAAGCTGCCTACCGTGCGACTACGAGTCGTGCGTTGAGAAGACCCCCTCAGGCGGGAACGCTAACAGGTCGCCGCCGCCACGTCACTGGACGCTCAGCGGTGAATCCGGGTGCCCTCCGGCGTGTCCTCCACGTTCCAGCCCAGGGATTTCAGCTCGTCACGCAGGGCATCGGCCCGTGCGAAGTCCTTGGCCGCCCGGGCCGCGTCGCGCTGGTCGACCAGCGACTGACTCTGGGCGTCGATGTCATCTGTTGCGGAGCGCAGCTCCAACCCGAGCGCGGTCGTCATCTCGAACACGCTCGCCGCGATCGACGTCGCATCACGGCCTGCGTCGGCCTCAGCGTTGGCCTGTCGCACGAGATCCGACACCAGCGCCATCACCCGCGGCGTGTCGAGGTCGTCGTCCATCGCTTCGCGGAAGCGGTCGATCACATCAGCATCGGCTGAGGCACCGCGGGCATCGGCGAATCGCCGCGCGAAGGCGTCCAGCCCGGCCAAACGGTTGGCGGCCTGCTCGATCGAGTCGGTCGTGACCTCCATCGGCGAGCGGTAGTGCGACTGCAGCACCAGCAGCCGGTACGTCCGCCCGTCGCCCGTGCGCTCCAACAGGTCGGTGAGCGACGTGAAGTTCTTGAGCGACTTCGACATCTTCACGCCGCCGATCTCCACGAAGGCGTGGTGCATCCAGTGGCGCGAGAACGTCTTGCCGAGCGCCACCGCCTGCGCCCGCTCGTTTTCGTGGTGCGGAAACTTCAAGTCGAGGCCGCCGCTGTGCAGGTCGAAGCCCTCGCCCAGCAGGTCGAGCGACATCACCACGCACTCCGTGTGCCAGCCCGGCCGGCCGGCGCCCCACGGCGCGTCCCACGACGGCTCGCCCGGCTTCGACAGCTTCCACAGCACGAAGTCGATCGGCGAGCGCTTGCCCTCCCCCACCTCGATGCGAGCCCCGGCGCGCAGCGATTCGAGTGACTGCTCGGCCAGCAGGCCGTAGCCGGGGACGGCCTCGGTGGAGAAGTACACGCCGTCCGGCGCGGTGTAGGCGATGCCGGCCTCCTCGAGCTCGGAGATGAGCTGGATCATGTGGTCGACGTACTCGGTGGCATGGGGCGTGTGCGTCGGCCGGCGCACGCCGAGGCCGTCGACCGCGTTCCAGTACGCCGCTTCATAGGTGGCCACCACGTCCTCGGTAGACCGACCTTCCTCGTTGGCGCGCTTGATGATGTTGTCGTCGATGTCGGTGACGTTCGATGCGAACGTCACCTCCAAACCCGACCACTCGAGGTAGCGCCACAGCACGTCGTAGACCAGCACCTGGCGGCCGTGGCCGATGTGGGGGTGGTCATAGACCGTGGGTCCGCACACGTACATCGACACCTTGCCCGGCTCGCGGGGAGTGAAGTCGACGACTTGTCCTTGTGCGGTGTCGTGCAGGCGGAGCACGCAGGTACGGTAA
>JAFATL010000232.1 GCA_019243975.1 Actinomycetota bacterium
GCACGGGCTCGAGCACATGAGCTTCTTGGCCACCGCCATGGTCTTCTGGTGGGCGGTGTCGGCCGGCCGCCGCGACCGCCTGGGCGCGGCCGTGATCGCGGTGTTCATCGCCGCCCTGCCTGGCACGGGGCTGGGCGCGGCCCTCACCTTCGCCAACCACCCGTGGTACCCGACGTACGCGGGCGCCGGGGCGCTCGCGGATCAGCAGATGGCGGGCGTCGTGATGTGGTCGGTGGGTGGCTTCGCCTACGTGATCGCGGCCGCGGTGCTGTTCGCCCGGTGGATGGCCGGCCTCGAGCGCTCATTGCCACCGGGCAGCTTCGCCCGGGTGGAGGCGACGTCGTGACGGGACGCCTGTGACGCTTCCCACTCGCAGCAAGCGCGACCCGATGACGGTGCGACTCACCCAGTGGTTCGACAACCGCTTGGGCGCCACCAGCTTCGTTCGCAGCGCCCTCAACAAGGTCTTTCCGGACCACTGGTCGTTCATGCTGGGCGAAGTCGCCCTGTACTGCTTCGTCATCCTCGTGCTGACCGGGACGTACCTCACGTTCTTCTTCAACCCCAGCAGCCAGCACGTCGTGTACCACGGTCGCTACGCGCCGCTGAACGGCGTGCAGATGACGGAGGCGTACCGATCGACGATCCGCCTGAGCTTCGACGTCCGCGCCGGGTTGGTGTTCCGGCAGATCCACCACTGGGCGGCGCTGCTTTTCGTCGCCGCCATCGTCACCCACTTGTGCCGCATCTTCTTCACCGGCGCCTTCCGGCGACCGCGCGAGCTCAACTGGATCATCGGCGTGACCCTGCTGGTTCTCGCCATCTTCAACGGGTTCAGCGGTTACTCGATGCCCGACGACCTGCTGTCGGGAACGGGTCTGCGCATCGCCTTCTCCATCGCGGTGGCGGTGCCGTTCATCGGTACGTGGGCCGCGTTCCTGCTGTTCGGCGGCGAGTTCCCGGGCACGATCATCACCCGGCTCTTCGTGTTGCACATCATGGTGGTGCCGGCGTTGATCGGCGCGCTCCTCGCCGCCCACCTCGCCATCCTGTGGCGCCAGAAGCACACGCAGTTTGCGGGCCAGGGCCGCATGGAGTCGAACGTCATGGGGTCGTACCTGTGGCCCACGTACGCGGCGAGATCGGTGGGCTTGTTCGCGGCCGTCTTCGCCGCGCTCTGCGCCTTGGGCGGCCTGGCCCAGATCAACCCGGTGTGGCTGTACGGGCCCTTCCACGCCCCCGCCGTGAGCACCGCCGCGCAGCCCGACTGGTACATGGGTTGGCTGGAAGGGGCGCTGCGACTGTTCCCCGGGTGGCGCCTGCACATCTTCGGGTACTCGCTGTCCGAGCTGTTCTGGCCGGGGGTGTTCTTGCCCGGGATCACCTTCGGGCTGCTGTACATGTGGCCGTTCATGGAGGCGCGTATCACCGGCGACCGGGCCGAGCACCACCTGCTCGACCGTCCCCGCGACCGGCCCATCCGTACGGCGATCGGCGTGGGGGTGCTCACCTTCTACGTGGTGCTGACGATCGCCGGTGCGCAGGACATCATCGCCCAGAAGCTCAGCGTGTCGATCCCGCCGGTCACGTGGACCTTGCGCGTCCTCGTGATCGCCCTGCCGCTGGTGCTGGCGCTGGTGGCCCGGCGGATCTGTCTCGACCTCCAGGGCGCGGCGGCCCAGGGCCACAGCGCGGGTGTCCCACCGGTGCACGGCGGGCCCATCCCGGCGCTGGCGGGCGCCATCGTGGCCACCGGCGGCGCCCCGGACCAACGGGAACCGCAGGAGGCGGCGCCCCCGTCGCGATCGCGCTCGTGGGTGATGCGGGCGGCCGGCGCGGTGGTGGCGGGCGTGGCCGCAGGCGGCGGCTACGTGCTGGGCCGTCGCCGACCCACGCGCATCGTGGTAACCAAGTCCGATCGTGACTGATCACCTGGTGGCAGGCACCGTGCGGCGGGCCACCGCCGACGCGCGGGTGCTCGCCGTCGGTCCCCACGGCGCCCGCGAGCGGCCCGACCGGCTGGTCACCGAGGAGCCGATGGAGATCCGCGCCGGTGGTCCCGGGCAGGAGCCGGTGTCGGTGGCGGTCACCATGCGTACTCCTGGGCACGACTTCGAGTTGGCCGTGGGCTTCCTGCTCACCGAGGGCCTGTTGCAGTCGGGCGCCGAGGTCTCCGATGTGCGCTACTGCCGGCTGCCCGATGGCGAGGAGCAGCTCTACAACATCGTCACCGTCGGCGTGCGCCACCGCTTCGAGCTCGCCGGGCACGAACGGCGCTTCCACGCCACCGCCAGCTGCGGGCTGTGCGGCAAGCAGTCGCTCGACCAGATCGGGGTGGCCGCCCCGCCGCTGGCACCGGGGCCGGTCGTCGCCGCGTCGGCCATCGCCGCCCTGCCCGACCGGTTGCGGGTGGCCCAGCGCGTGTTCGACAAGACGGGCGGGCTGCACGCCGCCGGCTTGGCCGACGGCTACGGCGAGGTGGTCTCGGTGCGCGAAGACGTGGGTCGCCACAACGCCGTCGACAAGTTGGTGGGGGAGGCGGCGCTCGGAGGACGTCTGCCTCTTTCGAACAGCGTGCTCGTCGTCTCCGGTCGTATCAGTTTCGAGATCGTGCAGAAGGCGGCGGTGGCGGGCATCCCGGTGCTGTGCGCGGTATCGGCGCCGTCGAGCTTGGCGGTGGACGCGGCGACCCGCCTGGGCATGACGCTTGCCGGCTTCGTCCGGGACGGCAGCTTCAACGTCTACAGCGGCGCGGAACGGGTCGACGTGCGCGCGTGAGCGACACGCTGCCGGCGTTCTCGGGGGTGGTCCTGGCATGCGGCCGGAACCGCCGCATGGGCACCGACAAGGCGTTGCTGCCGGTCGGCGGGCGTGCCATGGCGGCCGTGGCTCGCGACGCGCTCCTGGGCGCGGGGGCGTCGGAGGTTCTGGCCGTCGGGGGCGACGCGGCTGCCCTCACCTCGTTGGGGTTCCGCGTCGTTGCCGATCGCTGGCCGGGCGACGGTCCGCTCGGCGGCGTCGTGACCGCGTTGGCGGAAGCGACGTGCGACGTCGTGGTCGTGCTGGCGTGCGACCTGCCCTTGATCGAGGCGGCCGCTGTCACCACGTTGCTGCGACACCTCGGCGACGCCGACGCCGTGGTGCCGTTCGTCGCCGGCCAGCCGCAGGTGCTGGTGGCCGCCTACCGGCGCGCCTGCGCGCGCGAGTTGGAGAACGCCCGCGCCGCGGGGCAGCGGCGCCTACGCGACGCGGTGGGCCGGCTGCGGCTGGCGGACGCGCCGCTCGAGCCGCGGTGGGTCCACAACGTCAACCAAGCCGCCGATCTCGAAGGCCTTACCGAGCTCGAAGGCGACGGCGAGGGCATCGGCGCGCCGGAGGGCAAACCCGATGATGGGGCCCGCCACCACTGAGGCTGCAAACCAGATGCCGAGGAACAGGAGCACGGTCACCGGGGAACTGATACCCAGCGACGGCGCCGCCCGACACCCGCCAGGGCATTACGGATTTATGACAGTTGCGAAGTTGGTGCCTATTTGAACAGCCCGGCCACGACGTTGATGGCGGTGGCGATGATGATGGCGCCGAACACGTACGAGAGCAGGCCGTGGCGGAGGGCGGTGGCTCGGATGTCCTTGTGCTCGAGGTTCGTGTCCGACACCTGGAACGTCATGCCGATCGTGAAGGCGAGGTAGGCGAAGTCGAGGTACCGGGGCGGGTCGTCTTCGTTGAAGTCGATGCCGCCCGGTGTACCGCCGTAGTACAGGTGCGCGTAGCGCAGCGTGAACACCGTCTGCACGACCGCCCACGCCGACACGATGCTCAACACGCCCAGCGTCACCATGAGTGCCCGCTCCGCGCCGTTGAGGTTCGAGCCCTTCACGAGCCCGATGACGACGCCGACGAGCGACAGGATGGCCGCGCCGATCAGCATGAGCTCGGCGGCGGCCCGGCTCGAGTCTTCGCGCACGGCCAGCCGCCGCGTGCCCTCGGCGTCCAACCGGCTGATCGCCAGCCACACCCACACCAGATAGGTGACGGCGGCGGCTTCCCACCCGAGCAGCACCGCCGCCTGCCAGTTGGTGAGGAACGCGGCGACGGCGCCGACGACCAGCGCGAGAGATGCGGCCACGGCGACTCGGGTGCCGGCAGAGGTGGGGCTGCGTTGGCTCATTCGGCAGTCGAAGGGAGCGTGGCGGCGGGGTCGGGCAACCGCCGCCGACACACGCCCCCCGGGTGGGTCACGGCGGTTGACCCACGGCCGGACTGTACACCCCGGCGTATGAGATTCGTCGGTTGACTCTCACGTGAACCCCAGGTGAAACCCGTACGATGCGACCGGTGCATCGGGGTGGATTGGGGCGGGGTGTGGTGAGCGCGGCCGTCGCGCTCCTGCTGCTCGCGGGCGTGGTCGCCGTACGACACCCGGTCGCTGCCGGTGCCTCCGGGCAGAGTCTGGTGGTGGCCCGGGTCGAGACCACGAAACGGGTGGTGGCGTTGACGTTCGACGACGGCCCCCATCCCCTGTGGACGCCGGTTGTGCAGGAACGGCTGGCCGCCGAGCACGTTCCCGCGACGTTCTTCCTGATTGGTCATGACGTGGTGCGGCGCCCCGACTTGATGAGAAACGAGTTGGCGAACGGCAGCGAGGTGGGTGACCACACCTTCCGCCACCCGATCCTCACCCGTCTGCGCGCCGACAAGGTGCGGGCTGAGCTGGTGGCGGGGCGGGAGGCGATCACCGACAACGGCGGCCCCCGGCCCACCCTGTTCCGCCCGCCCTACGGCAAGACCAACGAAGCGATCGACGCCGCCGCGCGCGCCGAGGGCATGCGCACCATCCTGTGGGACCTCAGCCTCGAGCACTTCGTCGACCACGTGGCCGTAGCCAAGGGCGTGGCCAAACTGGTCGACCAGGTACGGCCCGGTTCGATCATCCTCGCCCACGACGGTGGCAAGTCCGACCGTTCCCGCACGCTGCAGGCGCTGCCCCTGCTGATCGCCCAGCTCAAGGCGCGCGGCTACCGCTTCGTCACCGTCACCCAGCTCCTCTCCGACGGCACCGCCGAGGCCAACCGGACCTGACACCCCTCGCTTTTGCGCTTGAACTCGTCGTATGGCCGAGTTCAAGCGCTAAAGCGGGGGGCTGGACCGCAGTTCGTCGGCGTGCTGGCGCGCCGCGTCGGCGCGCGCCCGTGCCGTGCGGGCGACCTCCTCGGCGTCGGCGGCCACCGCCTCGAGACGATCTGCCTCCGCCTCGGCGCGGCGCAGCTCCTCGGCGGCCCGTTCCTCCTCCCGCGCGCGCTCGCGCTCGAGCACGGCCGCGTCGGCGTGTCCCTCACCGGCGGCGGCGCCGAGCACGCCGAGGTGGCCGAGGTCGAGGCCTTCCAGCCCCTCGAACCCGGGCGCGTCCAGCTCCGTCGGCAAGCGGCCGGCCGTGAGCAGGTCGCGCGTTGCCTGGGCGAGCGACGCGTTGTCGAGCGTGCTGGCCACGCGCCCGGCCATGGCCGCCGACAACGGTTGGCCGGCCGCGTCGGCCACCGCAGCGGCGGCGTCGGCCGCGTCGCTGACTGCATGCCGGCGCTGGCGGTCGAGCTCCTTGAGGGCACCCGCGCCTTCGCCCCGAATCGCGTCGGCGGTGGCCGCTTCCACCTGGCGGCCCAAGTCGACGAGATCCGCGACGACTTTCGGCTTCTCGCGGGCCAGCAGGTTCACCGCCCACACCGCGGCCGACGGCTTCTTCAGCTTCTTGACCGTCTCCGCCTCGTCGGCCTTGCCTTCCGCCTTCAGCTGCTTGGCCAGCTGGTTGCGCACGGCGACGAACTCGTCAGGCGTCGCCCGCCACAGCTCGTCCATGCTCATCGGAAGTTGAGTGCGCCGCCCTCGATGATCGCTTTGGACCACGGGCGCACGAGGAAGCGGAGGCGGTCGGCGCGGTCTTGCCCGACGGCTTCCCATGGCGCCATCGAGAGGACGTCGGTGCGCTCTTCGACCCAGTGGCGATGGGCGCGACCGGCGTCGGTGAGGGCGCCGTCGCCGTCGAGCCAGCCCCTGCCGCGCAGCTGCTCCGCCGCGAGGTCCCAATCCTCGTCGGGCCAGGCGCGACTCGACTGGAGCACTGCTCGGGGTATGTCGCCCGTTCCCGCGTGGATCACCAGGGCCTGACACCCGCCCACGCCCTCCGCAACCATCGCCGCGATGTGGCCATCGCCGCGGTACTCGCGCAGCAACGTGACGGCGTGCCACAAGGCGAGGTGCGCGTCCTCGGGCCAGGGAAGCGACGCGTGGCCGGCGAACAGGGGCCGCCCCTGCGCCTGACATGCCTCGGCCGCGGCGCGGGCGATGCCGGCCGCCTCCTGCACCTCCGGGCCGTCGATGTCGTCGCCGAGGATGCGGCGCAGGGCGCCGTCGACCGCCGCGAGGCGCGCCTCCAGAACCCGAGCCGGTGACGACAGCCGCCAGGCCTCGGGGATGCACCCTCGTACGAGGGACGGGCTGAAGTTGAAGAAGGTGGCGATGACCACCTCGGCCGGCACCGGCCCCATAGGCGCCGAGCGGGAGGCGAAGTACCCCATCCGACCGGGGGCGAGCCCGGCGTCCGCGTAGGCCGAGGCCGCCTCGTCCACGAAGTAGATGAAGCCGTGGAACGGCTCCATCGTCCGCCACATCTTGCGGGCGAGGGTCGGTTCGAGGGTCATCGTCCGAGTTTTGCAGGCGGCCTATTCTTTGGGCGCGCCGAAGTTCGATTTCACTCTCGACGAACCGGGGGACCCGTCGGACGAGCAGCTGCCGTCCCTGGCGGAGACCCCGAGTTGGGCCTGGCCCGCGGACGACGACGACCTCGACGCGCCCATCGATACCTCCTTGGCGTCGCCGATGGACACCTCCCTCGGGGCGCCCGACGACGTCGACCTCGAGGTTCGGGGCCCGGCCGCCGCCCCGCCCCGGCCCCCGACGCCTGCGCCCGCCTCCGTCGACGTGCTGGCCGGGGCCCTCCACGCCGCCGCCGCCGAGGTCGAGGCCTCCACCGTCGAGGCCGTCGACCGCCTGCGCTCTGAGGTCTCCGGCCTGGTTCGCCGCTTCGAGTCACTGCAGACCCAGGTCGGCGACGTGCAGGCCACCGTCGACAACCTGCCCCCCGCGCCGCCCCTGGCGCTGCCGGCCGAACCGCTGGCGGCCCCGCCCGCGCCCGCCCCGGTGCCAGGCGTGAGCCCCGCCGACCTGCAGGCCGTGCGCGCCGCGGTGCGCGAAGACGTCCGCGTCGCCGTAGAGCAGCTCGACGACCTGCTGCGTCGGGGGCTCGGCACGTTGCGCACCGAGCTGCAGCGCTCGTCCACTGCGCCGGGGGGCGAGCGTCTCGTCGACGTCGTGGGCCTGGTCGCCTCCAAGCTGTCGACGAGCCTCGATGGGGTGGTGGCGTCGCTGGCCCAGAGCCGCGAGCTCACCGCCCGCAGCGAAGAGTTGGTGCACCGGCTGGCCGACGACTTCGTCAAGGCCAAGTCGGAGCTCACCGAAGCGGTGGACGAGATCCGTCGCCTGCCCACCAGCCCGCCGCCGCCGGCCCCCGTGATCGCCGAGGAGGTGGCGGGCACGGTCGCCCGGGCCTTGCGCAGCGAGCTGTCGGTGGCCCTGGCCGAGCTCAAGAGCGAGCTCCGCATCGAGCTGCGCACCGTGCTCCGTCAGCTGGGCGACGAGCAGGGCGAGCTGAGCCAGCAGGTCGCCGCCAGCCAGGCCCAGCTGCGCCGCCTCACCGAAGACCTGGCCGAGCTGGCCGAGATCCGGGCCGATCAGCAGCGCCAGGAGGAGCAGACGCTGCGCGCCGAGTTGGCCGAGGTGGCGGCCGAGGTGGCGGTCATCCGCCGCCGCCTGCCCGCCAACCTCCGCCAGGTGGCCGCCCTCGACGACGGACAGGTCTTGGCGATGATCGAGGCGATCGTCACCGCCCTGGAGCCGGTGATCACGGCCGCGCCGCCCCGTCGGCGCCGCCCGGTCGCACCCGCTCGGCCCGCCGTCGAGCCCCTCGACGAGGAGGAAGAGGCGGGCGCTTAGCCCGCTGCTACTTCGACCCGCCGTTCGACGGGAACAGCGTGCCCAGCACGTCGGTGACCGTCTGGTTCACCTGGTTGATCACGTCGGGCGGCACCGTGGTCGTGGGGGACGGTGCCGCCGTGGAGGGCACGGTCGGGTGACTGGGCGCGGACGACGGGGTGACGGCGGGCACGGACGACGGCTCGTTGGCGAGGACGCTCACCGAGGCCGGAGCGGTCACGGCCGGCTGCGCCTGCCGCGCCGGGGTCACCAGGATCGGGGTGACGCCCGCGCCCTGGCCCGATCGGGACCCGATGCCGCCGGGAAACGCCAGGCCCAGGCCCACGGCCATCGAGGCGAGGGCGAGGCCGGCCACGCTGAACACCGCGACCGCCCGCCGTGGCAGCGGTGCGGGGCCAACCACGGGGCGCACGGAGGCCAGCACGCATGGCACGGTAAGAGCCGGACCCGTTGTCGGCCATAGTCCCACCGGGCTATTTACAACTCACCCTGAATGACTAGTCACATCTCGGTTACGCAGGGAGCCGGGTTGGGAACAAGGGCAGACGACCATCTACTCCCCGGTTTCTCATGCCAACGATGCAGATCTCCCTCGCCTTGAACCTGCCTCGGGACGCCGCCACCATCCCGGTCGCCCGCCACATCGCTCGGGACGCGCTCCGGGAGGTGGGGGTCACCGACGAGTGCTCCATGGCGATCGAGGTTGCCCTCACCGAGGCCGCAACCAACGTTGTCAAGCACTCCGGCCCCGGCGACGCGTACGAGGTGGGGATGACCCTCAGCGGCGACCACTGCACGATTCGGGTCGTCGACACGGGCCGGGGCTTCGACTTCAGCTCGCTGGCCGGCTTGGCATCGGACCTGTCGGCCGAGCGAGGCCGGGGTATGGAGCTCATGCACGCCCTGGTCGACCAGGTGACGTTCGAGTCCAAGCCGGAGGCGGGCACGATCGTCCACCTGGAGAAGCAGCTCCAACTTCTGGATGCTTCCCCCCTCCAGCGGTTCGGGGTCGGCATGAACGACGGCCTGTCGCGGTAGGTAACAAACATGGACAAGCACCTCGAGGATCATCTGGTGGGTCTCGAGCAGCAGGTGGTGGAGCTCGTCGAGCAGGAACGGCGGGCCGAGCTGCAGGGAGACTCGACAGAAGCGGCGCGCCTTGAGCAGGAGGTCTTCGGCCTCTACACCGAGATGGCCCGCACGGCCGAGCTCATCACCGCCGGTGGCTACAGCACGCCGGTGGTCGAAGCCGACGCCGCCAACCACCTCGACGCCTCACACGGAATCAAGCGCTCCGCGTAGGTCGTCGAGCAGGTCGTCGGCCGACTCGAGGCCGACGGACAGCCTGACCAACGCGGGGTCGACGGCCAACGGCGATCCCGCCACCGATGCATGGGTCATGCGCGCCGGGTGCTCGATCAGCGACTCCACCGCGCCCAGTGACTCGGCCAGCGTGAACACGCGCGTCGCCCCTGCCACCCGCAGGGCGGCGTTCTCGCCCGCGGTGACGGTGAACGACACCATGCCGCCGGGGGCGCGCATCTGCTTGCGCGCCAGCTCACCGTCGGGGAAGTACACCTCGCCCACTGCGGGATGGTCACGCAGGAAGGCAGCGATCCGCGCCGCGTTGTCGCTGTGCCGATCCATGCGCACGGCGAGCGTCTTGAGCCCCCGCAGCACCAGGTAGCAGTCGAACGGGCTCGGCACCGCCCCGGTGGCGTTCTGTACGAACCCGACGCCCTCCGCGAGTTCATCCAGACCGCGTTTGACGGCGGCGAAGCCGCCGACGACATCGGAGTGGCCGCCCAGGTACTTGGTGGTCGAGTGCACGACGATGTCGGCGCCCAGCTCGAGCGGTCGCTGCAGGTACGGCGTGGCGAAGGTGTTGTCGACCGCGCACCACGCATCGTGCTCGTGGGCCACCGCGCTCACCGCCGCGATGTCGATGACTCGCAGCCGCGGGTTCGACGGGGTCTCCAACCACACGAGGCGCGTGCGGTCGGTGCAGGCGGCATCCAGGGCCGCGGGATCGGTGAGGTCGACGCTGCTGAACGTGAGGCCGGCCCGTCGGTGCACGGCGTTGACGAGCCGGTAGGTACCGCCGTACGCGTCGTCGGGCAGCACCACGTGGTCGCCGGGCTCGAGCTGGCGGAGCAGCGCGTCGGTGGCGGCCAGGCCGCTGGAGAACGCGAATCCATGGGCGCCCCCCTCCAGGCCCGCCAGCGCCGTCTCCAGCGCAGCGCGGGTCGGATTTCCCGACCGCGAATACTCGAAGGCGCGCGGCTCGCCCACGGCGTCCTGGGCGAACGTCGACGCCAGGTTGATCGGAGGCACGACCGCGCCGGTGACAGGGTCGGGCTCCTGTCCGAGGTGGATGGCGCGCGTCTCGAACGCGCTGTCGTCCCAATCGGACTGCGTCATGCGCGGCGGCTCACTGACGCGAGAGGAAGTCGAGGAGGTCGGACCGGGTCAGGATGCCGACGGGGTGCCCCGCATCGAGCACGAGGACTGCGGGCGCGATCTGCAGGCGTTCGACGGCGAGCTCGACGGGCTCCCCACCGCCGAGCGACGGCAAGGGCGGTCCCATTACGTCGCCGACTTCGCGGTCGAGCACGGCCGGGTCCTGGAACGCCAGCTCCATGAGGTCGCGGTCGTGCACGGCCCCGACTACCTCGGCCGCGGCCAACGGCGGCTCGGCCTTGACCACCGGGACCTGCGACACCGCGAACTCGTGGAGGATGCCGATGACGTCGCGCACGCGCTCGTCGGGATGCACGTGCACGAGGGCGGGCAGCTGGAGGTCTTTGCGGGCCAGCACGTCGTTGGCCGTCTGACCGCCGGCGCGCAGGAAGCCGAAGTCGGCCAGCCACTCGTCGTTGTACAGCTTGGAGAGATAGCCGCGACCGGAGTCGGGGACGACGACCACGATGACGTGCTCGGGCCCGAGGTGCTTGCCGACCTCGAGGGCGGCCCACACGGCGGTGCCGGTCGAACCGCCCACGAGGATCCCCTCCTCGCGCGTCACCCGCCGCGCCGTGAGGAACGAGTCGCGGTCGCTCACCATCACCACCTGGTCGAGCACCGACGGGTCGTAGGTGTCGGGCCAGAAGTCCTCGCCGATGCCCTCGACCAGATAAGGCCGGCCGCTGCCGCCCGAGTACACGGAGCCTTCGGGGTCGGCCCCCACGATCTTGATGTCGCGGTTCTGCTCCTTGAGGTAGCGCCCGATGCCGGTGATGGTGCCGCCGGTGCCGATGCCGGCCACCACGTGGGTCACGCGCCCCGCCGTCTGGCGCCAGATCTCGGGGCCGGTGCTCGCCTCGTGGGCGGCCGGGTTGGCCGGGTTGTGGTACTGGTCGGGCTGGTAGGCGCCCGGGATCTCGGCCGCCAGCCGGCGCGCCACGGAGTAGTACGAGTCGGGGTGGTCGGGGGCGACGGTGGTGGGGCACACCACCACCTCGGCGCCGTACGCGCGCAGGAGGGCGATCTTCTCCTGGCTCATCTTGTCGGGCATGACGAAGATGCACTTGTAGCGACGGCGGGCCGCCACGATGGCGAGGCCCACGCCGGTGTTGCCCGACGTCGGTTCGACGATCGTGCCGCCCTCCTTGAGGAGTCCGGCTGCTTCGGCGGCCTCGACCATGGCGACGGCCGGACGGTCCTTCACGCTGCCGCCGGCGTTGAGGAACTCGAGCTTGGCCAGCAGGTGGCAGCTCAGGTCGCGCCCGATGCGATCGAGGCGAACGAGCGGCGTGTTGCCGACCAGGTCGAGCAGCGAGTCGGCCGCCTCTATCGCCGGGCCGTTGTCGGTGAGCGGCAGCACGCGTGCGCCGTGCACCTCGACGACTGCGTCGGTGTAGAGGGTGACGGGCAGACCGGCGTTGTGGAGGGCGAGCGCCGCCGCTTGCCCGCCGTCGCCCACCACGCCGATGTCGCGGGGGATGCGGTTGCGCAGGGCAGAGATGGTCTGCGGGGTCAGGTCGGGCGCATCGACGCGCAGCACGTGTGCAGCCCGGGCCGCCAGCCGCTCCGGCGGCGGCGCGTTCCCG
>JAFATL010000524.1 GCA_019243975.1 Actinomycetota bacterium
GGTGGCGCCCTCGTAGGCCTGGATCAGGTGGTCGCAGTGGACAGTGGAGGGGACCGCCACCTCGTCGAGACCGGCCGTCATGAACTGCAGCAGCGCCATCTGGGCGGTGGCGTCCTGCATGGCCACGCGGTCGGGGAAGAACTCGGCGTAGCTCTTGCCGCGGTCGAGCCCTTGGCCCTGGGGGTCGGCCACGTGGTTGAAGAGGATCTTCTCGGCCAGGGTCACCGGGCGCCCGAGCCGCTCGCGGGCGATGCCGACCCGTTCCTCGAGCCGCCCGTAGACGGTGTTGATGAGGTCGATCGGCGTGCTGGCGGTGACGGGCATTGGGTGGTCCCTCCTCCTGGGGTGTGATACAAGTATAAGACAAGTGAGGGAACTGCGCTACCAGACGATCGCCGGAGAGCTGCGCCGCCGGATGGCTGCGGGCGAGTTCGCCCCTGGACGCCTTCTACCCAGTGAGTCCGAGCTCTCCGAAGCCTATGGCGCCAGTCGGGTCACGATCCGCAAGGCCCTCGACGCACTGCGGGGCGAAGGCCTGGTCGACGCCCGCCAGGGGTTCGGCTGGTTCGTGGCCGGCGAGCCCGTGCGCCAGCAGCTCGGTCGCCTCGGCACCATCGAGGACCAGCTGGCCGCGTCGGGCATCGTCCCCGAGCGCCGCGTGCTCGAGTTCGCGTTCGTGGCCGCCTCGCGCCGGGCGCAGCTGGTGCTCGGCGTCGACCAGGTGTTGCGGGTGCGGCGCCTCAACCTGGCCGACGGCCACCCGTTCGCGCGGGTGACGGTGTGGGTGCCGGAGGCGTACGCCGACGAGTTGTCGCGCGCCGACGTCGAGCGTGATTCCTTCTACGAGCTGTTGACGCGGCCGCGCAACGGCAGGCCGGGCATGACGATCGCGGGCGCCACCCAGACCATCGGTGCCGCTGCCGCGTCGGCGGCCGACGCAGCACTGCTCGAGATCCCGCCCGGCTCGCCCGTGCTGCGGTGCGAGCGCATCACCCGCACCCTCGACGGAGACGCCATCCTTCTTGCCGAGCACGTCTTCGCCGCTGCCCACACGCAGTTCGTCGTGGAGCTCCCGTCGGTCGACGCCTCGATGGCGCCGTCCGGCCTCAGACTCGTCGAGTAGCGCTAGTACCCGCCCTGCGGCGACGGCGCCGGCTGGGTTGTGCCGGGGCCGCTCCCCGACGAGCCGGGCAGCACGAAGGCGCCCTGCATGCCGCTGCCCTTGTGGAACCGGCAGTAGAACGCGACCGTGCCGCCCGCGGGCAGGCGTAGGTTGACCGTCGCCGTCTGGCCCGGCTGCACCTCCTGATCGACGCTGAGGGCGTCGATGGTGAACGTGTGCTGGTTCTTGCCCTCGTTCTTCAGCGTGATGGCGATGGTTGCGCCGGCCCCCGCCTTCACGAACGTGGGGGAGAAGGAGAAGTCCTGCTGTGTGACCGTCAGCGCGCCGCCCGACAGGGTGGTCGTGCCCTTGTTGTTGACGGTGCCCTCGAGCGTGACGGGCGGTGCCTCGGTCGTGGTCGCGCCGCTTGCCGCTGTGGTCGCGGTCGAATTGGACGACTTCTTGCTCTTGCCGCACCCGACGGTCCCCACCAGTGCGACGATGGCGACCGCAATGAGCATCTTGCGCATAGGTCAATCCTCCTCGGGGCCACGACCGTATCAATGAGCATGCGAGGTGCTGCGGACGACGCCCTCCTGGCCGGTTTGGCGGCGGGCGACCGGGAGTGCACGACCGCGTTCGTGCGCCGGTTCCAGTCCCGTGTCTTCGGCATGGCGCTGTCGGTGGTCGGCGACCCGGCCCTGGCCGAAGACGTTGCCCAAGAGGCCTTCGTGCGGGCCTGGCGCCATGCGGCCAACTACGACGCCCGCCGGGCGGCGGTGCCGACGTGGTTGTTGGCGATCACCCGCAACCTCGCCATCGACACCGTGCGGGTGCGCCGGGCCGAGCCGATGGAACCCGACGCCATCGTCGCCCTGCAGCTGGAGACCACCGACGCAGCGCCGCCCGACGCGGCCGCGTCCAACGAGGACGCCGACCGCCTGCGGCGAGCACTGGCCGAGCTTCCGGTGGACCAAAGACGTGCCGTAGTGCTGGCGTCGATCCGGGGCCTGACGGCGCAGGAGATCAGCGACGCCGAGGCGATTCCGTTGGGGACGGCGAAGACGCGTATCCGCGCCGCAATGATCAAGCTGCGGAGCTCTCTCGCTCCCATCGACAAGGACGGCGAGCGTGACTGACCCGACGATGACCTGCGAGCAGGTGCGCGAGTCGGCGGCCGAACTGGCCCTCGGCATCGTGTCGGGGGCCGAACGGGCGG
>JAFATL010000448.1 GCA_019243975.1 Actinomycetota bacterium
GGTCGGCGATGGCGACGGTGCCACGCGCGACCGGCTCACCCAGACCTGGATCGAAGCAGAGGTCGTGCGCCTCACGACCGTGCGGGCCCAACAGAGCCGTAACTCGGGGACGCCGGGCCCCGAGGAGTCCGTGGGCAAGCTGGCCGCTACCGAGCTGGCCAAGCGCGTCAACGAGCTGTGCATCGACCTGCTCGGGCCCGAGGGGCTGCTCTACTCCACCTACGAGATGACGCGCCCGGACAGCATCGGCCTCGCTGCACCGGACGACAACGGCCGTGCCTTCCTGCGGTCGCGCGCCAACACCATCGAGGGCGGCACGTCGGAGATCATGCGCAACATCCTGGGCGAGCGCGTCCTCGGCCTCCCCGGCGACGTGCGGGCCGACAAGGACCTGCCCTGGTCGGAGGTCCCCCGCAGCTGAGTCAGGGAATCGGGCGGGCCGGGCCGCTGTAGCGATAGCAGCTGCAGCCGGTGTCGTAGAGCACAAGCTTGGCCACCGACGCGCCGTCGTGGCGCTGGGGTGACATGTCGGTCGTGAACGTCCACGCCGACTCGTACGACGTGCCCAGCGACTCGATGACCCGTCGCATGCCCGCGACCGATGGGTCGGCGCCGTGGTCGAACGCGAACTTGAGGAACAGCAACCCGTCGCAGTAGCGGCGGATCGAGCCGTTGCCCGTCGGCGTGGCGTCGTGAGTGATGGCGACACAGCGCTTGACTGCGTTGTTGGGGCTGGTGTCCTGCGCGTACTTGATGTCGCCGGCCGGGACCCAGCCGTACGCCATCGAGCCGGCCAGCTGGCTGGCGCCGTTGTTCTCGGACTGGAACTCGGGCACGTCGTAGGACGTGTACGTGTAGCGCGCGTGGTAGTTCTGGGCTTGGGCGGCGGTGAAGAACAGCAACGGCATGACGGCGGCGGTGGGCTCGAGGATGACGCGGTTGATGCCCTCGCTCTGGAAGCGCAGCACGGTGCTGTTGGACTGGGCCGACAGGTCGGCGGCCGACGCCGCGCCGGTGGCGCCGCGGAACGCCGCCTCGTCCTTGACCTGCACGCCGCGCGCCGCCAAGCGCGGCCGGAGGACATCGTCGTCCAGGTGCTTCGCCAGCGGCTCGTCGTAACGAACGATCCCCACGGTGCCCTTGTCGAAGAAGCCCGCGTCGGCGACCGTGTCGATCCACGCGCCGAGCCGCTCGAGCTGCACCATCGACGGCATGTAGAGGTAGTCGGCGTAGCGGGCGTACGACGCCCGGTCGACCATGAAGTCGTAGTTCCACACCAGCGGCGTCTTGTGCCGCGCCAGGCAGTCGGCCAGGCTCATCGTGGGCACCAGGGCGCCGCCCACGACCACGCTCACGTGGTGGTCCTCGGTGAAGTCGACGCACGCCTCCTCGGCCTGCTGGTCGAACGTGCCGTTGATCGACTGCGTCACGTGGGTGACGAGCTGCAGCTTGCGCCCGCCCATGCCGCCGTTGGCGTTGATCCAGTTGACGACCTCGTTGATCCACGGGCCCTGGTCGCCGGAGGGACCACCCTTCACGCCGTACTGCGAGAACGCCGCACCGGCGTCGCTGTCGTGGATGCCGACGACCAGGGGCGGCAGGTTGGCCTTGGTCGTCGAGGCGGTGCGGCCGCCCGTGCCGGTGCCGTTGCTCCCGGTCCCGCCCGTCGACCCGACCGTCGCGGCGGAGCCTGCGGTGCTGGAGCCGCCGGTCGACGAACCTGACCCGCCCGCGTCGCCCGTGCTGCCGCCGGCACCGTTGTCGCCCGACGCGGCGCTCCCGTCGCCGGCGGCGCTGCCGCCCGACAACCCCGCGCCGCCGACGCCCGTGCTGAGGCTCTGGCCGGAGGTGGAGTCGGCTGACTTCACGTCGAAGCTGTGCTGGACCGCCAGGCCGGCGACCGACGCGTAGAAGAGGCCTACGACCAGCGCCGTCAGCAGCCGGAACGAGCGCGTCACGGCGCCATGTTAACTGCGGCTAACGCCTCGGAACCCGTCAGCCCCCGGACCTTCAGCCCAAGAAGTCGCGGGCCAGGGCGTCCCACAGCTCCACGGCCATGTCGAGCGACTCGACGTCCACTCGCTCGTCGTCGCCGTGGCCCATGGCCGACAGTTGCTCCAGGCCCAGGTTGGTGCTGAAGATGCCGAACCCGTACGCCACCGCGTCGACGTTGCGCCGGAACCACCGGGCGTCGCTGGCACCCGGCATGAGCATCGGCACCAGGCTGGCATCGGGATAGAACCGCGAGGCGGCGCGCGTCATGGCCTCCCACAGCGGCGTGCCCGCGGGCGACGACGTGGCCGTGTCCTCTCGGCCGACGAACAGCTCGACGGCCGGCATGAGGTCGCCCAGCGCGTCTGCCACCTGCTCGCGAATCTGCGCCGCCCCGTCCCCCGGCAGCACGCGCACGTCGAGCTCGATCTCGACGGTGTCGGGGATGATGTTGGTCTTGTCGCCACCCTTGACCACCGTCGGGGTGATGGTGGTGTGGGTGCAGGCGTGGGCCATCTTGGCCAGGCCCGGCGGGAGCACCGCGCACACGTCGTCGAAGCCTTCGGGCTGGAGCAGCGGGCCCGCCATCTCCTCGGGGAAGCCAAGGCCGGCGACGAACGAACGCCACGTCTCGCCGATGCGAGCGGGCGGGCGGTGGGCCGCCAACCGGCGCACCACCTCGCCGGCGGTGACGATGGCGTTGTCGGTGCCGAACGGCATCGAGCCGTGCCCGGGCGTTCCCCGCACCTTGATGCGCGACCACATCGGGCCCTTCTCCTCGACCAGCGCCGGCAGGCGGATGCCAGCGGGCGACGGCATGGGCATGCCCCCCGACTCGGTGATCAGGTAGTCGCAGCGCACGGCGTCGGCCTCGTGGGCGGTGAGGTGCTCGGCGCCGTACAGGCCCATCGCTTCCTCGTCGGCGACGGCGATGTAGATCAGGGTGCCCTTGGGCTTGAACCCGCTCGTCGCCAGGTTGCGGAACGCCACCGCCATCGAGCCGGTGAGGTTGAACATGTCGATGGCGCCCCGTCCCCACACGTAGCCGTCGATGAGCTCGCCGCCGAACGGATCGTGCGTCCACCGCTCCTCGTTCACCGGCACGACGTCGGTGTGGCCGAGCAGGCACAACGAGGGCGCGTCAGGGTCGCTGCCCTCGATGCGTGCCACCAGGCTCGTGCGGCCGAGGGCGGGCTCGTACCGCTCGACGTCGATGCCCGCGCCGTGCAGGTAGTCGGCCAGCAGCGAGGCGTTGCGGACCTCCTCGCCCGATTCGGCCGATCCGTCGTTCACGCACTTGTTGCGGATCATCTGCTGGACGAGCTCGACGACCTCACTGGGGGCGGCACCAGGCATGCGTGTACCATTACCAGGTTCTCCCCGTTGACCACGCCGCGGGGAGCAGTTGCCGGCTTCCTTCACTTGGTTCCCGCAAAGTTCACGTGCGTGGAACAAGGAAGTGACAACGAATGGCAGTAGGCACCGTGAAGTGGTTCAACGCCACCAAGGGGTTCGGCTTCATCACCCCCGACGAGGGCGGCGACGACCTCTTCGTGCATCACAGCAGCATCGACATGCAGGGCTACCGCGAGCTGACCGAGGGCCAGCGCGTGGAGTTCGAGAAGACGGCGGGCCAGAAGGGCCCGCAGGCCAGCTCGGTGCGCGGCATCTAACACGCGTCCCGACCACCGGTCGGAATGTACGGAGGCCCTGGCACTTCGGTGCCAGGGCCTTTGTCATTCCCGAGCGGCCGCGATGGCGCGCACCAGCAAAGCGCTGCCGCGGCGGGCCATGCGGTTGAGGTCGGCGGGGTCGACTATCTCGTCCGGATCCCAGCCGCTGGCCACCAGCAACGCCAGGGCGCGGTCGCGCGAGAACCGCGTGCGCGCCGTCTCGCCCACTGACGCCACCCGGTTGTCGAACACCTTCTTGGCGGCGGCGCGTGCGGCGGTGGTCGGCTGCAGGCTCAGGTCGATCGCCAGCTCGCTGTCGGGCGCCGCACGCGTGTGCAGCGTCGACAACAAACCATGCAGCACGCCTTCTTCCAGGTAGACCGACAGCCCCTCGACGAGGAACAGCGTCGTGCTGGTGGGGTCGTGCCCGGCGCCGTCGAGGGCAGCGCCGACGTCGTCGGTGGTGAAGTCGGCTGCCGCGAAGCCGATGTCGGCGGTCTCGATGCCGAGGTCGGTGAGGAGGGCCCGCTTGTCCTTCTGCGTCGCCGGGTGGTCGAGTTCGATGAACCGCACGCCACTCGTGCGGAACCGCAACGCGCGGCCGTCGTAGCCGGCGGCCACGACCACCACCTGGGTGATGCCGTCCTCGATGGCGTCGGTCGTCGTGCCGTCGAAGAAGCGGGTGCGCCCGACGAGGTACTGGTAGAGCAGGCCGTGGGGCGACGGCACGCCCTTGGCCAACTCGATCGACAGGCGCTCGTCGCCAGCCGGGTCGCCGTCGGGGCTGCACGGGCGGCGCATGGTCGCCCGGGCCGCGGCCACGCCCTGCGCGGTCCGCGACGGCTTGCCCTCGAGCATCAGGCCAAGAGCGTGGCCCCATCCGGGGTCTGGGTCCAATGGGGGTTGTGGCAGATCTCCCACGGGTGACCGTCGGGGTCGAAGACGATGGCGTTGTAGCCGCCCCAGAACGTCTTGGCCGGCTCACGGCCGACGGTGGCACCGGCGGCGCGGGCGACTTCGACGGCGGCGTCGACGTCGGCGGGCGAGGCCACGTTGTGGGCGAGGGTGATGCCGCCCCAGCCCCCGTTGTCCTCGACGCACGAGTCCTCGGCCAACGCGGCGCGGTCCCACAACCCGATGACCAGGTTGCCGGCCTGGAAGAAGACGGGGTCGTCGCCCTCGCCGCCGACCCCCTTCCACCCCATGCCCTCGTAGAAGGCACGCGACTTCGCCTTGTCTCGCACGCCCAGGGTCACGACGCTCACTCGCTGTTCCATGGCACCGACGCTACGCCCGTCGGCTGACAAGAGCGGTCAGCGTCCGGGTGTCACCGCCACCACCACGTCGCGCTGGATGGTGCGGTCGACGCGGTGCCCGAACCCGTCGAACGGCGGCCCCTCGCGCACGTCGACACCGGCGCTCGTGAGCTCGGCAAGGATCTCGGCCCGCTTCACCGCGCGGGTGTTCCACGCCAGCGCCAGCGCCGCGCCTGGCTTCAGCACCCGCAGCCACGCCGGCAAGACGTCACCGAGACGCAGCTCGCGCGTGTCGTGCTGGATGCCGTAGGGCAGGTCGGCGACCAGCGCGTCGAACGTCGCCTTCTTGAAGTGGTCGGCCACGTGGCGGGTGTCGTCCTCGACGATTGTGATGCTCGACGCGCCACCCGCCTTCACCTCTGCCTTGGAGCCGCCGACGGCGATGTCGGTGCGGTGACCCACGACCTTGCCGTCGCGGCGGATGCGCGCCTGCTCCACCTTGTGCTTGAGGCGCTTGTCCTTGAGCCAGCCGACGAAGAACGTCTCGTACGCGTCGACGTCCCGGCCGTCGACCTCCACACCGGCGGCGTCGAGGCCGTACATGAACGCCTGGTGCAAGGCCGTGCCCCGACCGCACACGGGGTCGAGCACGCGCACGCGAGTGTCCGGATCGAGGTAGCTGCGCGCCGCGGTCCCGCAAACCAGGGCCAGGTTCACCAGCAGCTTGGTGAACGACTCGTTGGTCTTGCCCGTGTAGCGAGGAATCGTGAGCAGGTCGTCGTCGTAGCGGTCGAGGCGCGACAGCCCGATGGGCCGTAGCCGTTCGCCGCCCTCGGTCAGCTCGAACAACGCGTGGATCGACGACAGGTTCGAGAGGTGGCGCACGTCCTCGTCCGACAAGGACGGTGCCGTGAACGTCACGTAGGGCACGCCCCCGATCTCGCGGTGCCCGATGCCCTCGACGCGCCCGCCCAGCACGGTCTGCCCGAACACGCCCAGTTCGGCGGCCGTGAGCGCCGGCGCGGCCTGGCCGTAGACGCGGTTGACCGCCGGCAGGACCAGCAGGGCGTAGTCGCTCACGAGTCGTCAGCGATCGGTGAGAACGATGTCACAACGGAATTCGGACAAATCGCTTGGCGACCCCACATCCTGTTCATAGCCTGATGGGTGGTGCTTCGTCTGGAGGGCGTCAGCAAGCGGTTCCACCGCGGCCACGAAACCGTGGTCGCCCTCGACGACGTCACCCTCGAGGTGGGGCCGGGCGAGTTCGTCGGCATGATCGGACCGAGTGGCTCCGGCAAGTCGACGCTGCTGCACCTGGCCGGCGGGCTCGACCAGCCCGACGCCGGCAAGGTGTTCGTCGGCGATCGCGAGCTGGCCGGGATGTCGATTGGCGAGCGGGCGCGCATGCGCCGCCGCGAGATCGGCTTCGTGTTCCAGTTCTTCCACCTCATCCCCACCTTGACGGTTGCCGAGAACGTCGAGCTGCCGCTCACCCTCGACGGCGGCAGCGACGCGGCCGCCGTGCGCGAGGTGCTCGAGCGCGTCGGCCTCACCGACCGCGCCGATCACCTGCCCGGTGAACTGTCGGGCGGCCAGATGCAGCGAGCCGCCATCGCCCGCGCCTTGGTGGCCCGGCCGACGCTGATCCTCGCCGACGAGCCCACCGGCAACCTCGACTCGGCCACCGGCGCCGACGTGCTCGACGTACTCACGTCACAGGTCGCCGATGCTGGCGCGTCGCTCGTGCTCGTCACCCATGACGCCAACGCGGCGGCGCGCGCCCACCGGTGCCTGCACCTCAAGGACGGAAAGCTGACGGAGCAAGCCGCGGCCGCCGCGCCGCGTGGAGCGCGCCGGCCTCGCCGCACCACACCCCTCAAAGCACGATGATCAAGTCGTTCCGGCTGCTGAATTTGCGGCGGCTGCGCCGCCAGCCGTTGCGCGCCGTGATCGCCATCATCGCCGTGGCCGCCGGCGTGTCGCTGGCGCTCGGGGTCGTCATCCTGCGCAGCAGCATCGCCTACTCCTTCGAGCAGTTCGGCCGGAAGGTGGCGGGCCCGACGCCGTTGCGCGTGATCGGCGCGACCAACCGTGGCGGTCTCGACCCCGCCACCGTTCCCAAGATCGCCGCGGTGCCCGGCGTCGCCGCGGTCGTTCCCGTGGTGCAGGCGGTGACCATCGCGCAGCCCGCGCACGGCAAGGGCATTCCGATCGTGGCGTTCGGCATCGACTGCAGCATGGAGTCGCTGGTTGGCAAGTTCGGGTGCAGCCCCGACGCCATGAAGTCCGCCGACGCACCGCCCGTCATCTCGAAGCGCCTGGGCGACCTGCTGGGTGACGGCGGCGCCATCCGCACCGACGTCGGGCGCATTGCCGCGCCACCCGCCGTGCAGGGCGTGGCGACGCTCGACCGGGCCAACGGCGGCAAGATCGCCCTCTTCACGCTGCCGACTGCCCAGCGGCTGTTCGCGCGCAACGGCCGCCTCGACGTCGCCTACATCAAGCCCGTCGCGGGCACGCCGATCCCTGCGCTGCAGAAGCGCATCGAGCAGGCCGTCGGGCCGTGGAACGGCGTGCTGACGACCAAGGATCCGCCGCCCGACGTGGCATCGGTGCTGTCGACGTTCCTTCCGCTGTTCAGCATCATCAGCTTCCTCGCCCTCGGCATCGGCGCCCTGCTCGTCTACAACACCCTCACGCTTTCGCTGGAGGAGCGACGCCGCCAGCTGGCCATCGCGGCGGCCATCGGCGCGCCCGGGCGCACGATCATGGTCGGCACGCTCGCGGAGGCGGGCGTGCTGGGCCTCCTGGGTGGGTTGGTCGGCGTGGCCGGGGGCGCCCTCGTCGCCCAACCGATCGTGGGGAGCATCTCGACCTTCGTCGACAAGGCGTCGGGCGTCGCCATCAGCGTGCACACGAGCACAGGCACCGTCCTCATCGGCGCCATCCTCGGTGTGGTGGTGTCGGTGTTGGCTGCGGTGATGCCGGTGCGACGCGCCCTCAAGGCCGACGTGGCCGCTGAGCTGGCCAACCGCCAGCTTCGGGAGGAAGCGGTGCCGGCGTGGTCGGCAATCCGCGGACTGATCTACGTCGCCATCGCCCTCGGCGGCATCTTCGTCTGCTGGCTGCTGGTGCGCCACGGCGCGTTGGAGCCGTGGCAGGCGACCACCGGCCCGCTGGTGTTCCTGGTCGCCATCCTCGCGTCGGTGATGGCGATGGGCGCGTTCGTGCCCGGGCTCATCCGGGCCGGGCTGCGCCTGCTCCCGAAGCGACGGGCGGTGGCGCGGCTGGGGTTCGCCAACCTCATCCGTGAGCCGCGCCGCAGCGGCGTCATGGGGGTCGCCATCGGTGCCGCCGTCGGCGTGGCGTTCATGACCGCCAGCTTCAACAAGTCGGTCCACGACGCCATTGCGTCCAACAACGTGGGTGCCCGCTACGTGCGCGTGGCCACCATCGACGCCAACAACACGTTCAACCTCGACGCCAAGCTGCCGCCGCCGGTGCTCGACAAGCTGCGCACCCTGCCGGGCGTGGCGGGCGTCGACCGCGAGACGTTCCTCCTGACCGGGTCCCGCGAGAGCGATCTCATCGCCGTCGGCGCCGCCGACTACCGGCACGCCGACGACATCGACCTCATCCAGGGCAGCAACGACGAATCCGCCTTCGAAGCGGGGGCCGTGATGATCGGTCCCGGGTTGGCCCGGCGGGATCACTTGCGGGGCGGGTCGAAGCTTAAGCTGGCGACGCCGACCGGTTTCGTGGAGGTCCCCGTCCTGGGCGTGTGGCAGGACGGGAACTTCGGCGGCCGCGCCGTCGGCATGACGGTGGCCACGATGGAGAAGCTGTACGGCCCGTTGCCCACCGAGGGGGCGTCGCTGCGGCCGATGAAGGGCGTGAGCCCGGAGACACTGGCCGACGAGGCCGCTCGCGCCAACCTCGACCCCGACATCCAGATCCAGACGCCGAGCGAGCTCTTGAGCCAGGTCACCAAGGACATCAGCGGCCAGCTGGCACCGTTCTGGGCCTTGCAGCGCGCCCTGCTGTTGGTCGCGTTCATCGCCGTCCTGTCGACGCTGCTGCTCGTCGGGGTGCAGCGCCGCCGCGAGCTCGGCTTGCTGGCGGCCGTCGGCATGCAGCCCAAGGAGCTGTCAACGATGGTCTTCACCGAAGCGGGCGCGGTCGGCGCGGCGGCGACGATCATCGGCGTGGCCTCGAGCATGATCATGCTCGTCGGTCTGATGCTGATGATCCCCCTCATCGTCGGCTTCAAGGACCCGTTCCGCATGGACCTCACGTCGGTGGCGGTGTGGGGCCCGGTCGGCATCGTCATCGTGCTGATCGCGGCGGCTTGGCCGGCGTGGCGCACCAGCCGGCTGGAGGTGCTGGAGGCGCTCCAGTACGAGTAGGTCCCGCGACGCGTAGGGTGCAGCGCCGTGGAACTGGAGTTCACCGCCGACCAGGACGAGCTGCGCGCATCGGTGCGTTCGGTGCTGGCGGGCGAGTGCCCGATCGGGCTGGTGCGTGACGTCGTCGAGAAAGGCGTCACCGCCGACGAGCTGTGGGCCCGCATGGTCGAGCTCGACTGGCCCGGCCTGACCATCGCCGAGGAGCACGGCGGCCTCGGGCTCGGCGTCGTCGAGCTGGCCGTGGTGCTCGAGGAGCTCGGGCGGGTCATCGCGCCGGGCCCCTACTTCCCGACGCTCAGCCAGTTCGCGCCGGTCATCGGCCACTGCGGGTCAGACGAGCAGCAGGCGCGCTGGCTCGGCGCCGTGGCCCGGGGCGAGCTCACCGGTTCCGTCGTGTTCGACGGCATGGCGACCGAGGCGCAGCACGTCGACGAACTCGTGGTGTCCCGTGCCGACGGTTCGGTCGTCGTGGTGCCGCGCGAAGGGTGCACCGTCGAGCCCTTCACCACGTTCGACCGCAGCCGCTACATGGCGCGGGTGTCACTGGCCGACGACGCGTCGGTCGACCCCGACCGCGTCCTGGCCCGGCCCGAGGGCCTTGCCGCCGCGCGCGAGGAAGCCACCGCCGCCCTCGCCGTCGAGATGGTCGGTACGTGCCAGACGATCTTCGACACCGCCCTCGACTACGCCAAGGTGCGTGAGCAGTTCGGCGTGCCCATCGGCTCGTTCCAGGCCATCAAGCACAAGTTCTCCGACATGTACGTGGCGTTGGAGCGGGCGCGGGCCACCGCTTACTACGCCGTGCTGACGATCGCCGAGCACGACGACCGCCAGCCGATCGCCGTCTCCATGGCCAAGGCCGCCGCCGGCGACGCCCAGCGCATCATCGCCCAGGAGGGCATCCAGATCATGGGCGGCATGGGCTACACGTGGGAGCACGACATGCACCTCTACGTGAAGCGCGCCAAGTCCGGCGACGCCATCCTCGGCTCCGCGTCAGCCCACCGGGCGCGCGT
>JAFATL010000532.1 GCA_019243975.1 Actinomycetota bacterium
GCGTACGTGCCGTCGGCGTTGACCGGGTGCGACTGGCCCACGAACGTGTGGCTGTTGTTGGGGAACACCACCTCGAAGTGGAGGTGCTCGCCCGACTCGAAGCCCTGCACCTTGAAGGTGAAGACGCTGCCCACCCCACCGGACGACGGCGTGACCGTGACCGACAGGGCCGCCACCGTCGTCGACGTCGACCGCACCGTGGTGGTCGTGTTGGACTTCGACTTGCTGTTCCCGCACGCTGCCGTCACCGCCGCCGCCAGGGCGAGCGCAGCTATCAGTCCCCATCCCCTCCGCATGGGCGAAAAGCCTAGGAAAACGCGCCGGAGCCGGCCATTCCCTCGGCGGCGGACCTCACCGGCCCGCCGCGGTGGCGCCGGGGACCCCAGCCCCGGCGCCGTCGCCTCTTTACATCATCCCCATGCCGCCCATACCGCCCATGCCACCGCCCGGCGGCATCGCCGGCATCGCCGGTGCCTTCTCGGGCTTGTCGGCCACGAGGGCCTCGGTGGTGAGCAGCAGGCTGGCGATGGACGCCGCGTTCTGCAGGGCCGAACGGGTCACCTTGGCCGGGTCGATGATGCCGGCCTTGATCAGGTCCTCGAACTCGCCGGTGGCGGCGTTGATGCCCACCGAGCCGGTCTCGCGCTCGACCTGCTGGACGACGACCGAACCCTCGAGCCCGGCGTTGATGGCGATCCAGCGGGCCGGCTCCTCGAGGGCCTTGGCGACCATGGTCGCCCCGGTGGCCTCGTCGCCGTCGAGCTTCTTGATCGCCTTGGTCACGGCCTCACGGGTGCGGATGAGGGCGGTACCGCCGCCGGCGACCACACCCTCCTCGATGGCAGCACGCGTCGCGGACAGGGCGTCCTCGATGCGGTGCTTCTTCTCCTTGAGCTCGACCTCGGTGGCCGCTCCGACCTTCACGACCGCCACGCCGCCGGCCAGCTTGGCCAGCCGCTCCTGCAGCTTCTCGCGGTCCCAGTCGGAGTCGGTGTCGTCGATCTCCCGCTTGATCTGGGCGATACGACCCTTCACCTCGTCGGCCGAGCCGCCGCCCTCCACGATGGTGGTGTCGTCCTTGTTGACGACCACCTTGCGGGCCGTGCCCAGCAGGTCGAGCGTGGTGTTCTCCAGCTTGAGGCCGACCTCTTCGGAGATGACCTGGCCGCCGGTGAGGATGGCGATGTCCTGCAGCATGGCCTTGCGGCGATCGCCGAAGCCGGGGGCCTTGACCGCCACCGAGGTGAACGTGCCGCGGATCTTGTTGACGACCAGCGTGGCCAGGGCCTCGCCCTCGATGTCTTCGGCGATGATCAGCAGCGGCTTGGCCTGCTGCATGACCTTCTCGAGGACGGGGATGAGGTCGTGCACGGCGCTGACCTTGGAGTTGGCGATGAGGACGTAGGGGTCCTCGAGCACCGCCTCCTGCCGCTCCGGATCGGTCACGAAGTACGGCGAGAGGTAGCCCTTGTCGAACTGCATGCCCTCGGTGAACTCGAGCTCGATGCCGAAGGTGTTGGACTCCTCGACGGTGACGACGCCGTCCTTGCCGACCTTGTCGATGGCGTCGGCCAGCACCTCGCCGACGGCCGCGTCGGCGGCCGAGTTGGACGCCACCTGGGCGATCTCGCTCTTGTCGTCGACTTCCTTGGCCTGCTTCTTGATGGCGTCGACGGCCACGGCCACGGCCTTGTCGATGCCGCGCTTGAGGCCCATCGGGTTGGCACCGGCGGCCACGTTGCGCAGGCCCTCGCGCACGAGCGCCTGGGCGAGCACGGTGGCGGTGGTGGTGCCGTCACCCGCGACGTCGTTGGTCTTCGTCGCGACTTCCTTGACCAGCTGGGCGCCCATGTTCTCGAACGGGTCGTCGAGCTCGACCTCACGGGCGATGGTCACGCCGTCGTTGGTGATGGTGGGGGCGCCGAACTTCTTCTCGAGCACCACATTGCGGCCGCGCGGGCCGAGGGTGACCTTGACGGCGTCGGCGAGCTTGTTGACGCCCGCCTCCAGGCCGCGCCGGGCCTCGCTATCGAACTTGAGCTGCTTGGGCATTACTTCTTGCCCTTGCCGCCGCTGGCCTTGCCGGCGTACTTGGCGAGCACGTCGCGGGCGGTGAGGATCAGCAGCTCCTCGCCGTCGATGGTGATCTCGGTGCCGCCGTACTTGGAGTAGACGACGGTGTCGCCGACGGCGACGTCGAGGGGGATGATCTCGCCGGTCTGGTCGGAGCGGCGGCCCGGGCCGGTGGCCAGCACCTCGCCCTGCTGCGGCTTCTCCTTGGCGGTGTCGGGAATGACCAGGCCGGACGCCGTGGTCTCTTCGGACTCGCTCGGCCGGACGACGATGCGGTCCTCAAGCGGCTGCAGGTTCATGGGGGTAGGTCCTCCGGTTAGCACTCTCTAATGGCGAGTGCTAACGATAGCGGCTCCCGGAGACCTGCTCAACCGGGTCGTCGCCTAGGCGACGGGCAGGCGGAGGTTGGGGTAGGCGCCGCTGTCGAGCCCGGTCGGGCCGTCGGCCTGGAGGCGCCACCAGGCGGTGGCCGCGACCATCGCCGCGTTGTCGGTGCACATGGCCCGGCTGGGGAGGAAGCCCTGGATGCCGTCCTCGATGCAGGCGTCGAGCAGGCGCTCCCGCAGCGCGGAGTTGGCGGCCACGCCCCCGGCCAGGCAGATGCCGTTGGCCCCCACCTCGGCGGCCGCCCGCCGGGCCTTGGCCACCAGCACGTCGACCACCGCGGCCTGGAACGACGCGGCCACGTCGGCCACCTCGATCTCGGACTGCTTGCGCACCCAGGTGATAACCGACGTCTTGAGCCCGCTGAAGGAGAAGTCGTAACCGTCGTTGAGCATCGACCGCGGGAACTGCACCGCGGTCGGGTCGCCGTCCATCGCCAGCCGGTCGATCACCGGCCCGCCCGGGTAGCCGAGGCCGAGGAAGCGGGCCACCTTGTCGAAGGCCTCCCCCGCCGCGTCGTCGATGGTCTGGCCCAGCATTCGGTAGATGAACGTGCGGGGCGGCCCGTCGGGGTCCTGCTCCAGCGAGATGAGTTGGGTGTGGCCGCCTGAGACCAGCAGCACGACCAACGGCGGCTCCAGCGACGGCTCCTCGAGGAAGCTGGCGTAGAGGTGGGCCTCGAGGTGGTTGACGCCGACGAACGGCACGCCCCACACCAACGCCATGGCCTTGGCCGCGCTGACGCCGACCAGCAACGAGCCGATGAGGCCGGGGCCAATCGTGGCCGCGACCGCACCGAGGTCGGGCCCGTCGACGCCGGCCTCGACCAGTGCCTCGGCGATCACCGGCATGAGCAAATCGAGGTGGGCCCGGCTGGCGATCTCCGGCACCACGCCGCCGAAGCGGGCGTGCAGGTCGACCTGGCTCGATACGACCGACGACAGCACGTCGGCACCGTCGCCCACGACCGACGCGGCGGTCTCGTCGCACGACGTCTCGATGCCCAGGATGCGGAACTGCCCGTTGCTCATGACGTCACACTCACGACGTGGGGCGGATGTCGTCGACCACGACCGTCGTGCCGGGGATGTCGTGCTCGATGCGCGCCAGCCGGTCGCGGTACTCGGGCGTGTTGATGTCTTCGGCCCACATCACCAGGGCGTCCTCATTGGTCTCGACGTAGTAGTTCTTGCGGATCCCCGCCGGCTTGAAGCCGAAGCGACGGTACATGGCCTGCGCGGGCTCGTTGCTCACGCGCACCTCCAACGTGAGGTGCTTGGCGTTGCGAGCCATGGCCTCGTGGGCCAGATGCGCCAGCAGTCGTGTGCCGATCTTGTGGCGGTGCCACGCGGGGTCGACGGCGATGGTGGTGACGTGGGCGTCGTCGCCCGCCAGCATCAGCCCCGCGTAGCCGAGCACCGACCCGCCGACGCGCGCGACGACGTAGCTGCGGCTCGACCGCAGGGCCAGCTCGCTCACGAACAGGCTGAGCGACCACGGCCGTGGGTACACCTGCGCCTCGATGCGCAGCACCGACCGCAAGTGACGGCGGCGCATGGGCACCAGGTGGACCTCGAGGTCGTCCTCCGGCGGTTCTTCCACGCGCGCCGCCATCAGAGCGAGCCGCCCGTGTGCTGGCGACGGCCTTCCTCGTTGATCTCGGCGTCGGACTTGCGCAGGTAGAGCGCCTCCAGCTCCCACGGCTGCACGAACTCCTCGCGCAGGGCCCGGGGCTGGGCCAGCTCCACCAGGGCGGCGGCCGACGGGTACGCGTTGCCGAGCGATCCGACCTCGAGGTCGCCGCGGTCGGCGAAGGTGGACGCGTACCGGATGGCTCCGTCGCCGACGAGCAACGCGGCCTCGCCGCGCGCCAGCAGGTCGGACGACAGGTCGTTGGGCGAGCACACGCGGTAGTCGCCGACCCGCTGCACGCCGCCCGGCACCTGCCGGTACAGGGCGCTGTACAGCTCACCCCGGCGGGCGTCGACGGCAGCGACGATCAGCCGCGACGACTGACGCACTGGGAACGCCAGCAGGTCGAGGCTCGACAGCCCGATCATCGGCACGCGCAACGCCTGGGCCATGGCCTTGGCCGTGGCGATGCCGACGCGAAGACCCGTGAACAGGCCGGGTCCGATGTCGACGGCGACGACGCTCACGTCCTTGAGGTCGACGCGCGCCTGCTCGCAGCAGAACTCGATGGCGGGCACCAGCGTCTCGGCGTGGCGGCGGCCGCGGGTGGCGTGGAACGAGGCCAGCACGCCTTCGACGCCGCCGATGGCGCAGCCCACCTGCTGGGTGGCCGTCTCGATGCCCAGGATGATCACGCCAGGCTCCAGCGGTCGAGGGCGCGGCCCAGGAGCGTCATGCGCGCGGCCCACGGCTGGCCGACACTCCGCAGGCGCAGGCGGCGGTCGTCGTCGGCCGCGCCGAACTCCATGCGGATCTCGAGGAAGTCGGTGGG
>JAFATL010000550.1 GCA_019243975.1 Actinomycetota bacterium
CCATCTCCTCGGCGGCGATGAACTCGGGCAGGCCCCACGTGACGTCGGGGTCGTCGTCGCCCGCCAGCTTGGTGCCGTCGGCGTAGAGCTCACCGTCGCACACGAAGGCGATGCGCGCGCCGGTCGGATCGAGGCGGGGGTCGTTCACCGGGCCGGGCGTGACGACCCCGTTGACCGCGCCCGTCGTCAGGTCGGCGAGGAACAGTTCGCCCCCGAGCGCGAACGCCGCCATGCGCAGCGCCCGGTCGCACGAGTACGCCACGACCCCGCCCGCGCCCTCGCGCGCCCGCTCGCGGCGGGCCCGCTCCTCCGGCGGGAGCTCGGCGTCGCCCCGGGCCCCGAGGGCACGAGGGTCGGCGATGAGCCGCTCCTCGCCGCCGGGGATGTCCAGCGCCCACAGGCACGTGACCGCGTCGTCGCCCGCCTTCGAGCGCAGGAAGGCGACTCGCGAGCCGTCCGCCGCCACGGCGAAGGTGCGGGGCCGACCGAGCGTGAACCGCTGGGTGCGGGCGCTGCGCCGCGGGAAGCTCTCAGACGGCGGCGGGGTCACCCGCCAATCCAAACAGATCGAGGCAGGCGTCGAGGCCCTCGATGACGATGTCGTCCCGGCGATGCTTCTCCCACGTGGCGCGTGTGAGCTTGAGGTTGATCATGCGGGTCGCCGTGTCGAGCCGGGGGAGGATGCGGTCGCCGTTGGTGCGGTAGCCCAGCGCCTTGGAGACACCGAGCGACGCCGGGTTGTCGTGCCACGCTCCGCTGTAGGCCACCTGGGCGCCCAGGCCGGCGAAGGCGAAGTGCAGCATGGCGGCCCGCATCTCCTTGCCGATGCCCTTGCCCTGGTGCGCCTGACCGAGCCACGACCCGCTCTCGACGGCGCGCGTCACGGGGAAGTCGGCGGCGTGCACCGTTTGATTGCCGACGATCTCGCCGCCACACACGATGGCGAACGGCACGCCCCACTTGGCAGGGGTGAACTCACCGCGCGACTTCCAGAAATGCTGCAGCGACTCCCGCTCGAGCTTCGGGGACGGCTCGGTGCTCCAGGGCACCGCGAACGGCATGAAGTCGGGAGGATGGATGCCACTGGCCGCCAGCGCTGCCAGCGCCACGATGTCGTCGTCGTCCGGATACCGCAGCTCGAGCCGAGGCGTGCGAACCCGGAGGTCGAACAGCGGCCAGTACGGATGTCCCATGTCCCAGTTTGGGCATGCACCGATACCGGCTCCATTCATTTTCTCTGGCGATTTACGATGGTGGGGATGACGTCGGAGGTTCCGGTCACTGCATTCGAGTCCTGGCGGCGGCGCTCGGCCACGGGCGCCCTGCTGACCGGCATCGCCCTCGGCCTGCAGCACGCCCTCGACCAGCAGCAGGAACCGCCCGCCATCGTGCAGGAGGTGCCCGGCGGGCCCCCTGGTGACGACGAACCGTGGTCGGTGCAACTCGACCACGAGCACCCCGAGGAGTCGGTCGTCGTCATCCGCCCCTGGTTGTTCGAATAAGCCCAGCGGGAAGCCGCCAAGGCTCCGCTGGTAGACAGAGGGGCGTGATCGCCGAGTCCCTGGCCGGCAAGCGCGTGCTCGTCACCGGTGCGACCGGCTTCCTCGGCACGGCCTTGACCGAGCGCCTGTTGCGCGCCGTGCCGGACTGCAACGTCGCCGTGCTCGTGCGACCGGGCCGGCGCACGCCTGCCGCTGACCGGGTTCGCCGGGAGATCCTGCGCAACGACTGCTTCGACCGCCTGCGCGGTGAGTGGGGCGACGCGTTCGACGAGACCATCGCGCGCCGGCTCTCCGTCATCTCGGGCGACGTGGCCCAGGACGGGCTCGGCCTCGACGACGAAGGACGGGCCGCCCTCGCCACCGTCGACGTCGTCATCCACTCCGCTGCGTCGGTGAGCTTCGACTCGCCCCTCGACTCGGCGGTCGAGGTCAACCTCCTCGGCGCGTCTCGCGTGGCCACCGCACTGCAAGAGGTCGGCGCCGTCGCCCATCTCGTTGCGGTGTCGACGGCGTACGTCGCCGGGTCGCGCCGGGGCGACGCGCCCGAGCGCTTGCTGAGTGACACGCCGTTCTCGACGGAAGTCGATTGGAGGGCCGAGGTGGCGGCGGCGCGGCGCTCGCGGTCCGACCTCGACGCCGAGAGCCGACAGCCCGATCGCCTGGCCAAGTTCCAGAAACAGGCCCGCTCCGAGTTGGGCGCCGCCGGCACGCCGCTGCTCGCCGAAAAGACCGAGAAGCTGCGCACCGACTGGGTGGACGAGCAGATGGTGGAGCTCGGTCGGGCCCGGGCCCGCGCCCTGGGCTGGCCCGACGCCTACGCCTACACCAAGGCCCTGGGCGAGCGCGCCCTGATGGACTCGCGCGGCGACATCCCCGTCACCATCGTGCGGCCGTCGATCATCGAGTCGTCCCTGGCCGAGCCGCGTGCCGGTTGGATCCGCGGGTTTCGCATGGCCGAGCCGGTGATCATCTCCTACGGCCGCGGGCTGCTACGCGAGTTTCCCGGCCTGCCCGAAGGGATCGTCGACGTCATCCCCGTCGATCAGGTGGTGGCGGCCGTCATCGCCGTCGCCGCCCGCGGCCCGCTCGACACGCCCGACGTGTTCCACGTCGCGTCGGGCTCCCGCAACCCGCTGCACTATCGCCAGCTCGTCGACCTCGTCCGCGACTACTTCGAGAACCACCCGCTGTACGACTCGCACGGGCAACCGGTCGTGGTGCCCGAGTGGTCGTTCCCCGGCCGGGGCCGCGTGCAGCGCCAGCTCCAGCGCGCCACCAAGCTGCTGTCGACGGCCGAGAAGGCGGTGTCCGCCCTCCCCGTCCGGGGCAAGCAGGCCGACCTCTCCACCCGTCTGGAGGAGCGCAAGGGCGAGGCCGACCGGGCCCTGGGCTACGTCGAGCTCTACGGCGCGTACGCGGAGACGGAAGCGGTGTTCCGCGTGGACCGCCTGCTCGAGCTGTACGACTCGCTCGACGAGGCAGACCGCACCACCTTCGCCTTTGACCCGATGGCAGTGCAGTGGACGCAGTACGTGCAGGGCGTGCACCTGCCGTCGATCGTCGTGCACGCCCGGGTGCGCACGACCAGCGGCAAGAGCAAGACGCCGACCCGCGAGGAGCGTGGCCGCCGCGCCATCCTCAGCGAGGACCGCCACATGGCCGTGTTCGATCTGGAGAACACGCTCATCGCCTCCAACGTCGTCGAGTCGTACGCGTTCCTGGCCACACGTCACCTCCCGACCGACGAGCGAGCTCGCTTCGTGCTCCGCACGCTGCGGGAGGCGCCGTCGCTCCTGGCGCTCGACCGCCGCGACCGCGGCGACTTCCTCCGCCACTTCTACCGGCGCTACGAGGACGCGCCCCGCGAGCGCCTGGAGAAGGACGCGTGGGACCTGTTCAGCAATCTGCTGCTCACCAAGTCGTTCCCCGCCGGCATCCGGCGCGTGCGCGAGCACAAGCGCCTGGGCCACCGCACGTTGCTCATCACGGGCGCCCTCGACTTCGTGATCGCGCCGATCCGGCCGCTGTTCGACGACGTCGTGTGCGCCGAGCTGGGTGAGAAGAACGGCCGCCTCACCGGCGAGCTGGCGAAGGCGCCCCCCACGGGCGAGGCCCGCGCCCTCGTGATGGCCGAGTACGCCGAGGCGTACGGCCTGCGCCTGGAGGAGTCGGTCGCCTACGCCGACTCCGCCAGTGACCTTCCCATGCTGGAGGCGGTCGGACACCCCGTGGCCGTGAACCCAGAGGCGAAGCTCGCCACCATCGCCCGCAAGCGGGGCTGGCACGTCGAGCACTGGTCCAAGGCCCCCGGCGGCCCGCGGCCACTCCTCCCGATCGGAGCGCGGGCGTGAAGGCGCTGGTGTTCGAGCGGTCGTTGCCGCGGTATGCGGCGGCGCGCGTGGCGTCGTCGTTCCGGGCCGGGGCCGGCGCCTGGGCGGGACCGCTCAAGCTGGCCGAGATCGACCCGCCCGAGCTGCCCGGCCCGGGCTGGCACCGGGTTCGGCCCCGGTTGGCGGGCATCTGCGGATCGGACCTGGCCACCGTCGACGGGCGCAGCTCGCGCTACTTCGAGCCGATCGTCAGCTTTCCGTTCGTGCCCGGCCACGAGGTGGTCGGCGAGCTCGACGACGGCAGCCGCGTCGTGATCGAGCCCGTGCTCAAGTGCGCGGCGCGCGGGGTGAACCCCCCGTGCGACTGGTGCGCGGCCGGCATGACCAACCGGTGCGAGCGCACCGCTTTCGGTCACCTCGAGCCCGGCCTGCAGACGGGTTACTGCACCGACACCGGCGGCGGTTGGTCGATCGCCCTGGTCGCCCACGACAGCCAGTTGCACGCGGTGCCCGACGGCATGTCGGACGAGGCCGCCGTGATGGTCGAGCCCACGGCGTGCGCGGTGCACGCGGCCGCCGCGGTGGGCGACGGCGAGGTGGCCGTCATCGGCGCCGGCACCCTGGGCCTGTGCACGATCGCGGCCCTTCGCTACTTCGGCACGCCGGCGGTCGTCATTGCCGCGGCCAAGCACCCCGAGCAGCGCAGCCTGGCCAAGCGCCTCGGTGCCGACGTGGTCGTCGAGCCCGACGAGGTCGACCGGGCTGTCCGCCGCACCGTGGGCTCGTCGCTGGTAGTCGGCGACCAGCTCACCCATGGCGCCGACGCCGTCGTCGATTGCGTCGGCAGCGACGACTCCATCGCCCAGGCCCTGCGCGTGGTCGCACCGGGCGGCACCGTGCACATGGTCGGCATGCCTGGCCGGGTGAGCGTCGACATGACCAGCCTGTGGCACCGCGAGGTGAGCATCCGCGGCGCGTACGCGTACACCGCCGAAGATTTCACCAAGGCGTTCGAGCTGGTCGAGGCCAAGCAGCTCGACCAGCTCGTCAGCGCCCTGTACCCCCTCGACCGCTTCCACGAGGCCATCGAGCACGCCGCCGAGGCAGGCCGCCGCGGCGCCGTGAAGATCGCCTTCGACCTTCGCAACGAAAGGCACCGGTAACCGCATGCCGCGCCCTGGCTTCGTCCTGGACGTCGACCGCAGCACGCCGCCCACCCTGTTCTGGCACGGCGAGCAGTTCCGGCTGGAGAAGCTGCCTGTCGGCAGCCGGGTGATCTACCCGCCCGAGGCGCTCGACCCGCTCGACGACATCGACGGCGCCATCCGCCACGCCTTGCTCAACCCCATCGACAAGGAGCCGCTGCCCGCCCTGCTGTTCCCGGGCATGAAGCTCACGATCGCCTTCGACGACGTGTCGCTCCCGCTTCCTCCGATGAAGCGGCCCGATGTGCGCCAGCGGGTGATCGAAGCCGTGCTCGACATGGCCGCCGAGGCCGGCGTCGACGACGTGCAGCTCATCGCCGCTCTGGCGTTGCACCGGCGCATGACCGAGGCCGAGTTGCGCCAAGCCCTCGGCGATCGCGTCTACAACTCCTTCGAGCCCCACGGCCTGCTCACCCAGCACGACGCCGAGGACCCCGACAACATGCTCTACCTCGGCCAGACCGACGAGGGCGAAGACGTCGAGATCAACAAGCGGGCGGCCGAGAGCGATCTGCTCGTCTACGTCAACATCAACCTGGTCGCCATGGACGGGGGCCACAAGAGCGTGGCGACAGGGCTGGCGTCGTACCGCAGTCTCCGCCACCACCACAACGTGCGCACCATGCAGCACAGCAAGTCGTTCATGGACCAGCACAAGTCGGCGTTGCACTCGTCGAACTGGCGCATGGGCCGCCACATCGCGGCCCAGGGCGTGAAGATCTTCCAGATCGAGACGACGCTCAACACCAACACGTTCCCCGAGCAGTTCGCCTTCCTGCAGAAGCGCGAGTGGGAGTGGAAGGCGCGTGACCGGGCCGGCTTCCTGGCTGTGTCGAAGTCGCTCGACCGCACGCCGAGCCGCATCGCCCGGTCGATCTTCCACGGCATCCGCTCGCCCCACCAGATGACGAGCGTGCAGGCGGGCGAGGTCGAGGCCGTCCACGCCCTCACCACCGAGAACGTCTACAAGCAGCAGCTGATGCAGGTCGAGGGCCAGACCGACATCCTGACCATGGGCCTGCCGTACATCTGCCCGTACAACGTCAACTCGATCATGAACCCGATCCTCGTGGCGTGCCTCGGCCTCGGGTACTTCTTCAACCTGTACCGCAACAAGCCGCTGGTGCGGCCGGGCGGCGTGCTGATCCTCAGCCATCCCACGCCGTGGGAGTTCCACCCCGTGCACCACCCGAGCTACATCGACTTCTTCGAGCAGGTGCTGTCGGAGACGGTCGACCCGCTGGAGATCGAAGCCAAGTACGAGCAGCAGTTCGCCACCGACCCGTGGTACATCCACCTCTACCGCACCACCAACGCCTACCACGGCGTGCATCCGTTCTACATGTGGTACTGGTGCGCGCACGCGCTCGAGCACCTGGGCGGCGTGATCATCGTCGGCGGCGACAGCAAGGCGGTGCGCCGCATGGGCTTCAAGCCGGCGTCCACCCTGCGCGACGCGCTGGAGATGGCCGAGGATGTCGTCGGGCGCGATCCCACCATCACGCACATGCACGTGCCGCCGCTGCTGATTGCGGACGTGCAGTAAGCGCCGCCGATGGCCGTCCGGATTCCTCGACCGCGCGGGACGTTCCCGTACACGAAGCCGACGTGGCCGCGCGGCGTGCCCCGGCCGCCGGCCGAGAGCAAGATCGGCGCCGACTTCGAGACGGCGTGGGCCCGCAAGTACCCGGCCCGCCTGGCCCGCGCCATGACGATGGACGCGGTGGCCAGGCCGCTGGTCAAGCTCGTCGCCGACCCGACCCTCGCCGGTCTCGATCGCATCGAGGACCTCGAAGGGCCGGTGATCTTCGCCGCCAACCACGCCAGCCACGTCGACACGCCCTTGCTGCTCACCTCGCTGCCGACGCGTTTCCGGCACAAGACGGTCGTAGCCGCGGGCGCCGACTACTTCTTCGACACCCGGTGGAAGGGCACGCTGTGGGCGTTCGCCATCGCCGCCATTCCCGTCGAGCGCACCAAGGTCACCCGCCGGTCGGCCGAGCTGGCCGCCGAGTTGCTGGCCGAAGGGTGGAACCTCGTGATCTTCCCCGAAGGCGGGCGCACGCCCGACGGCTGGGCGCAGCCCTTCCGGGGCGGCGCCGCCTTCCTCGCCGTGCGCGGCAACTACCCCGTCGTGCCCGTGCACATCGAAGGGACGCGCCGCATCCTCAAGAAGGGCGGCAAGTCGTTCCGGCCGTCGTCGACCACGATCACCTTCGGCACGCCGTTGCGCCCGGGCCAAGGCGAAGACACCCGTGCCTTGGCCGCCCGCATCGAGCACGCCATCACCGCGCTGGCTGACGAGCAAGCGACCGACTGGTGGACCGCCCGCCGCCGGGCCGCTGCCAACGCGTCACCGTCACTCGCCGGTCCCGATGCGGGGGCGTGGCGCCGGGCGTGGGCGCTGGGCGAGGACAAGCGGCGCACCCGGCGGGGGCCGGTATGGCCGCCGACGTCGACGAAGTCCTAGACCACCCGATCGGGAACGGGGTTCACGGCGCGCAGCGTGGCACTCGGGAGCTCGCGCACGGCCACGCGGCCCTTGCCCGCCCGCTTGGCGTCGTACATGGCGGCGTCGGCGGCCCGGACGAGCTCGTCGGCACTCGGGTGCTGGCGGCGCGACACGGCGATGCCGATCGACGCCCCCACGACGACGCGGTTCGGAGCCACCGTGAAGGGCGTGGACAGCGCCTCTAGCAGCCGATGGGCAAGTGCCTCGGGACTGTGTTCGTCGACGCCTTCGACCAACACTGCAAATTCGTCGCCCCCGATGCGCGCCACCGTCTCGGCCGGGCGCACCACCGCCCGCATGCGCTCTGCGACGGCAGCCAGGAGCTGATCGCCGGCGGCATGGCCGAGCGTGTCGTTGACCTGTTTGAAGCCGTCGAGGTCCACGTAGAGGACGGCGATGGTGCGCTCCTCACGGGCGCCGAGGGCGACGGCGTGACCGATGCGGTCCCACAGCAGCGAGCGGTTGGCCAACCCGGTGAGACCGTCGTGGAAGGCCTGGAAGGTGAGCTGCTGCTCGCGGTCCTCGAGGGCCCGTACGGCCCGCTGCAACTCGCGGCCGAGCTCGAGGTTGTCAAGGAGCGCCACCAGCTGGCGGAGCGAGAACAGCCCGACCAGCACCGTGCCCGTCACGCCGAGGAACGGCCCCACCCGGCCGTGGCTCGCAAGCCGGTACGCGCCCACCGCGACGGCAAACGCGACCGGCACGTAGGGCAGAAACACCGAGCCCCGCCCGTCGATGATCGGTGCGTCGGCGACGTCGGCAGCTGTCGGCAGGACCCGCGTGTTGGACGGCCGGGCCGGGTGCAACGCCGCCACCGCGATGAGCAGGTAGCCGACGACCCAACCGGCGTTGAGCGCGTTGGTGTCGGAGAACACCTGGTTGGTGATGTAGGCGAACGCGCTGTCGGCCACCGCCATGGCCAACAGCGCGACGCCCGCCATCACGAAGGGCACGCGGTGGTTGCGGCGCACGTGGGCCACGGTGATGAACACGAGCGTTGCGATCACGATGTCGCCGACGGGATAGGCCAGCGACACGGTCTGGCCCAGCGCACTCTGACCCGCGGTGTGCCATACGGGCCCGAGCACGAGGGCCCAGCTCACGAACAGCAGCGACGTGGCGATGATGGCGCCGTCGAGACCGATGCGCGCTCGGCGGGCAGCGCGGCGGGGCGCGCCCGGGAAGGCAAGGATCGCCGCTGCGGCCAGAGGGACGGCGGCGAGGAACCCGAGGTCGGCCAGCGAGGGCACAGGCACCTCCCTGTGCTGCACGAGGTCGTACCACGACCACACCAGCTCGCCGGCGCCCCACGACAGCGCCGACGCGCCGAGCAGGATCCAGGCCGTGTGGGCGTCACGATGCCGGCGCGCCGCCACCACGCACGCACCGACGGCGGCGAACGCAGCCAGCGCTTCGCCCAGGTCGTCGATGGCGTTGCTGCCGGCCGCCCCGAACCAGTGGAACGTGACGGTGGCCGTGAACAGCGCGGCGAGCACGCCCGCCACTGCCGCCGCCAACCGGAACTGACGCACACGGCCCCCTTTGTCCAGGGGTTACATCGGCCCGTGCCGAACCGACTTGAGCGTTATCGGCCCATACGGAGGCGATACACGGCGAAGCCGCCGATGGCCGCCACGAACAGGATGAGCACGATGAGGGCCGCGGCAGCCCCTGCCCCCCCGCCCTTGTGTTTGCTCGTGGACACGACCTCCACCGTCGTGGTCGTCGTCGACTCGGTGGTCGTCGTGTCCTCTTCGCTGGTGCTCGTCGTGTCGGGCTCGGACGACGACGTGGTGGTGGAGCGCACCGATGACGACGTGGTGGACGGCCGGCTGGTCGAGGTCGTCGCCGGCCGGGTGGTGGTGGTCGGGGCGCGCGTGGTACTCGTCGTCGTGGGGAGCCCTATCGTGGTCGTGGTGGCACCGGTGGTCGACGTAGACGAGGGTGTCGTTTCGGCCGTGGGCTGAACTCCAGCGTTCGCCGACCCTGGCATCCAAAGGGCCGTGAGGACGCCGAGCAGCAGGAGTGTCCCCACCACGGCCCAGCGCTTCATCGGTCCTCCTACGGCATCGCCCCGGCTTCGTCCGGATGACCGTCGAAGTGTCCCATGTAGTCGACCCCCGACCCGCGCACCCTCACCGACTCGAGGCCGCCGGCGCGCCATTGGATGTGCGCCCCCAGCGAGCCATGGCCGCGGTCTGCGTGCAGGCCCGCGAGCGTCGTGGGCGTGCCATGGGCCCAGTGCAGCTCGACCGACAGCGGGCCGGCGGCCTTGGCGTCGTTGACGTACACGTACAGCCACGACGGCTTCCCGTCGTACACGAACACCTCGCCACTGTCGCTCCCGCTCACATCGATGAGCCGGCTGGCGAGGAGCGCCTTGCCGCCCAGCACGCGCAATGCATTGACGTACTCGCGGTCGAGGGAGCTACTGCGGTGGCGCTCGTACAGGCCGGTGAAGCCGATGGCGACGCCAAGCACGCAGGCCGCGACGGCGGCCACCGTCAACAGCCGGCGCCGGCGCGGAGGCCGGGAAGTCAAACCGATGCCCGCGCCCACCATCCGGTCGGTCACGCGAGTCTCGAAGCCCAGCGCGGGCTCGGCTTGGGGGGCCAACAGCAGCAGCGAGTCGGCCACGTCGGACAGCGACTCCACCTCGGCCCGGCACGCGGGGCACCCGGCCAGGTGTTCGAGGGCAGCCGCCCGTTCGGCCCCCGACACGATGCCGAGGGCCAGTTCGGCCGCCGACTCGCGCACCTGCTCGCAGGTCATCGT
>JAFATL010000553.1 GCA_019243975.1 Actinomycetota bacterium
CCACCTGGAGGATGACGTCGTCGCCGACGACTTCGTGCTCATGCTCGGCGTCGATCTCAACAACTACCCGAAGTTCCCACGCGTCGACGACGCGGTGACCTACGCCAAGACCGACCTCGACATCCGGCAGGACATCGCCGTCGACTCGGGCGCAGAGCTGCCCGACTACAGCGGCCCCTATCGCGCCGACCTGCGCTTCACCGATTTCTCGGCCGAGGCGCTGGCGACCAAGTTCCTGCCGTGGAGCGAGGCCTACATGCAGCTGTGCGTCGACGGATGGGCGGCGGAAGTCGGGAAGCGCTACGGCGCCGAGACGGCGGCCGAGATCGAGTGGGCGGCGTGGAACGACCAGATGGTCCCCGAGCTGGCGCGGATGCAGACCGAGTTCCTTCCGGCGGGTTTCAACTACACCGACCTCAACCAGGCCGTGGCCGTCGACGACCGGCCGACCACCCGCGTGGTCTACGCGGGCCTTTTCACACCTCGCGCAGGTGTCGAGAACCTGTCGAAGGCGGAGTTGGTGTCGTGGCTCCTCGGCAGTCACGAGTACCTGCTGCAATGCATCGAGGGGTGGGCCGCCCAGATCGTCGTGCGCTACGGCCTCGACGTGATGTTCGACATCCAGTACACGCTGTGGGGCGACACGGTGCTGCCGGGCACCAAGAAGCTGAAGGAGCAGTACCTCGGCATCACGGGACACACCGTGGCCGACTGGATGAAGGACCTGCAGATCGACGCCACCGCCATGCCGGGCAAGGCGTTCGACCTGTCGTTCGAGATGCCCGAGCCCGACGTGGGGATCATGACGTTCAACCGCTGCGTCGCCGTCGACCAGTGGGAGTCGATGGGCCGGCCCGACATCCTCGAGAAGAACTGCCACTCGACGTGCCCCAAGTCGATGATCGTGACGACCAAGATGTACAACCCGAACATGCAGGTGGAGATCCTGGCGATCCCGCCCCGCGTCGACCCGGGCAACGTGTGCTGCAAGTGGCGGTTCAGCATGCGCGACGAGGACGACCCCGAATACGTCCCGATCACCTTCGGGGAGAAGCCGCCCACGCCGTGAAGTAGCACCGCTTGCCAAAAACCAAACATTCGGTCCAGACTCGGTGACCATGGTCGAGCGCGACGAAGGCTTCGGGACCGGGCTGGCGGAGCTCATGAACCCGGAGGTGGCCCGCAACCCGCAGCCGATTTACTCGTTGCTGCAGGCGAGCACGCCGGTCTTTCGCCTCGACGGAGTTGGCGTGATCGTGGCGTCACGCGCCGGCGTCGACGAGGTGCTGCGCAACCCGGATTTGTTCTCATCGGGCGTGAACGCCCACGACCTGAAGACCAAGCGGCCGTTGATTCCGCTGCAGATCGACCCGCCCGACCACAAGAAGTACCGCAAGCTGCTCGATCCGCTCTTCGCGCCGCAGCGCATGAAGCTGCTGGAGGAGTCGACGGTCCGGCTGGTCAACGAGCTCATCGACGGGTTCGTCGAGGCCGACGAGATCGACTTCTCGCAGCAGTTCTCCACGCCGTACCCGTCGCAGGTGTTCCTCACCATGTTCGGCCTGCCGATGGCCGAGCTGCCCCGCTTCCTCGCCATGAAGGACGGTGTGATCCGGCCCGACGTGGTGGTCGGTCAGGAGTTCGGCCACCCCGACACCGAGGCGCACCAGCAGCGGACGGCCGACTCGATCTACGAGTACTTCGAGGAGGTCATCGACGAGCGGGCCGGCGCTCCACGGGACGACTTCCTCAGCCATTTCCTCACGGCCGAGGTCGACGGCGACCGGCTCACCCACGAGGAGATCCTCGACATCTGCTTCCTGTTCCTCATTGCCGGGCTCGACACGGTGACGGCGTCGCTCGACTGCTTCTACGGCCACCTGGCCGAGCACCCCGAGACCAGGCGCAAGCTGGTCGAGGAAACCGACGCCATTCCCGCCATGGTCGAGGAGATGCTGCGGTGGGAGACACCCGTCATGGGCGGGGCGCGGGTGGCGACGAGCGACACCCGCATCGGTGAGTTCGAGATCGCCGAAGGCGAGATGGTGATGGCGCTGCTGGGCGCGGCCAACGTCGACGCCGCGGAATTCCCCGACGCCGACCAGCTGGTGTTCGATCGTGAGGTCAACCGCCACCTGGCGTTCGGCGGCGGGATCCACCGCTGCCTCGGATCGCACCTGGCCCGCCTCGAGCTGCGCGTCGCCCTGCGCGAGTGGCACCGGCGCATCCCTGACTACCGCATCAAGCCAGGCGCCGAGCTGGTCTACACCGCCGGCATCAGGACGCTCGCCAGCTTCCCGATGCTCCTGGGTCCGGGCTGAGTATCCGACCTACAACTGGAGCCGGGCTGCCACCTGCCCGACCTCATCGAAGATCGACATCGGGATCGTGAACGGCGCCGTGGCTTCGACTTCACCGAGATGGGCGGCGATGTCGTCAGCCGTTGGAACGCTGTCCTTCGGCGCCATCCAGCCCTTGGCCAAGCCGATGAACACGCGGGCAAAGCGGCCCGCGCACGCCGAATACGCGTGGTGGGTGAACGTGCACGCCCGGCTGGCGAGAAACACCACCATGGCCACCACCAGGTCGGGCTCGATCGCATGCAAGAAACCGGGTTCGGGTTCGAGCACCTCGCGGTCGCCGACGGTCTCGGACACCATGCGGGAGTAGCCGAACGGCAGGACGCAGTTGGCCAGGATGCCGTGCGCCGCACCTTCGACGGCGACGACGTTGGCCAACCCGACGATGCCGGCCTTGGCCGCCGCGTAGTGGGCCGAGTCGGGCTGGCCGAACATTCCGGCCGACGACGAGATAAACACGAACCGGCCGCCGCCTTGCGCTCTCATCACTGGGTAGGCGGCCTGGCTGAGATGGAACGCGCCGTCGAGGTGGACGCGCAGCATGCGGTCCCACTGCTCGGGTGACAGGTCCTCGAAGGGCATCGTCTGGAAGATGCCCGCGTTGCTGATCACTGCGTCGACCCGCCCGAAATGGTCGAGAGCCGTCTTGATGATCGACGACGCGCCGTCCTTGTTGTCGACTGAGTCGTAGGAAGCGACGGCCGTGCCCCCGGCCATGCGGATCTCGTCAATCACCTGGTCGGCAACGCTGGCGTCGGACCCTTCGCCGACCATGGTTCCACCGAGGTCGTTGACGACGACCGCGGCGCCGCGCGACGCCAGGTCGAGGGCGTAGAGGCGGCCCAGGCCGCGACCCGCGCCGGTGACCACGACGACCTGCCCGCTGAAGTCGATCACGGGGGCAGGGTAGCGACGGTGTCCCGTGTGAACAAATGTTAGGTTTTCGGCGTGGAACGGCTTCGGCTCCTGGCCTCCGCCATCGCCGGTCGCTCGGTGGAGGTGGTGGCAGCCGACCCCAGCGAGCAGGCGTGGACCGACGGTGTTGCCATTCACGTGCCTTCCGACGCCGGCCACCGCGATGCCGTCCGCATGGTGTCGGTGCAGGCCGCGCTGGTGGCGGCGGGCAGCCTGACCCCGTTGCTGGGCGGCGCACGACGCCCCCGGGTGGCGCCGCGCTATCTGGCCGTGGAGGGCCATCGGGCGTTGGGCGCCTGTGAGGATCTTCTTCCGGCCGCGGCGCGTTCGCTGATCGACCACCGCGTTGCCTCCGCCGTTCGCAGCGCGGACGAATCGATGGCGTTGGCGTGCAGCCGGTCTGCCATCGCCCCCGCACCGTGGGAGTTCGGCGCTCTCCATCCCCGCCGGGTACTCGAACCGGCGGCGCCGACGTCGGCCTCACAGACGCTGGTGGAGCTCGAGGAGGACGACGCCGACGAGGACGCGCGTTGGTCGTGGTCGAGCCCGGTCGGTGGGGGCGGCCCGCTCGGCAAGCTGCTGGCCCGACTGCTCTCGCCGACGCGATCACGCGTTGACAGCGGGCCGCTGGGTGCCGACCGGCCCACGCATGCGTCGAGCGTCCGCCCGGGAGCAGGCCGTCCTGTGACCACCGCGCTCCGTCCCGACCCGACGACGGGCGTGCTGGGAGACGCCGACAACGTGGACACGTCGTATCCGGAGTGGGACGTTCACGGGGCGCGCTACCGCGCCGACTGGTGCACGGTCACCGAACGGAATGCACCGCTCGTCGCGGCGGCGCAATCGACTGCTCTTGATGGCGCCACTCTGCGCCGGCCGCTGGCCCGTCTGGGCGTGGGCCTGGCACCGACGCGCCGGCAGCCCGGGGGCGATGACATCGACATCGACGCGGCAGTCGAGTTGGTGGTCGACAGGCGCCTGGGACGTCCGCACGGCGAAGACGTGTACCTGGCCAGCCTGCGACGACGCCGCGACCTCGCCGTCCTCGTGCTGCTCGACGTGTCGGGTTCAGCAGGGGAGCCGGGCACCGGGGGCCGCGCCGTGCACGAGCACCAGCGGGCCGCGGCCGCCGTCCTGACGTCGGCAGCGCACGAGCTCGGCGATCGCGTGGCGTTGTACGCCTTCAACTCCCGGGGTCGGAAGGCGGTACAGCTCCTACGGGTGAAGGCGTTTGACGACCACCTCGACGCGCACGTCGCGCGGCGCCTCGACGGCCTGGTGCCGGGTGCCTACACGCGACTCGGGGCCGCCATCCGGCACGGCACCACCATTCTCGAGCACCGAGCGGGGACGCCCCGGCGCCTGCTCGTCGTGCTCTCTGACGGGTTCGCCTACGACCACGGTTACGAGGGTCGCTACGGCGAGGCTGATGCGCGGCGCGCCCTGCTGGAAGCCCGCCGCGCCGGGGTCGGATGCCTGTGCCTGAGCGTTGGCGCCGACGTCGAGCCCGCCGCCCTCCGACGCGTGTTCGGATCGGCTGCACACGCGTCGGTGCCGCGCGCCGACCAGCTGCCGGCGGTCATCGGCCCGCTGTTCCGGGCTGCCATCCGGTCGGCGGAGGCGCAGCAGCGCGTCCACCACCGCCGCGAGCGCGCCAAGGAGCGACTCGACATGGACAGGAGGAACCGATGACGACGGCGGCGCGTCCGTTCTACGTGCCGGTCGGTGACGAGGAGCAGGTATTCGCGGCCGCGTACCGGCAGGGCCTGTCGCTGTTGCTCAAAGGCCCGACCGGCTGCGGCAAGACGCGTTTCGTCGAGGCCATGGCGTACGACCTGCAGCGCCCGTTGATCACGGTGGCCTGCCACGACGACCTCACCACCGCGGATCTCGTCGGTCGGTTCTTGCTCGAGGGCGGCGACACGCGCTGGGTCGACGGCCCGTTGACCCGGGCCGTGCGGGAAGGCGCCATCTGCTATCTCGACGAGGTCGTCGAAGCGCGCCAGGACACGACGGTCGTGCTGCACCCGCTGGCCGACCACCGCCGGCAGCTCCCGATCGAGCGGTTGGGCACCGTGCTCGACGCGGCGCCCGGGTTCTGCTTGGTCGTGTCGTACAACCCGGGCTACCAGAGCGTGCTCAAGGACCTGAAGGACTCCACCCGCCAGCGCATGGTGGCCATCGAGCTCGACTTCCCCCCGCCCGACGTCGAGGAGAAGATCGTCAGTCACGAAGCGGGTGTCGACCACGAGGTCGCCGCCCGGCTGGTGCAACTCGGCCAGCTCATCCGCCGCCTGGAGACCGCCGGCCTGCGCGAGGTCGCGTCGACCCGCGTGCTCATCGCCGCCGCCCGCCTCTTCGCCGAAGGCGTCCCCCTGGCCGCGGCCGCCCGTGCCGCTGTCGCCGGCCCCTTGACCGACGACCCCGTCGTCACCGCCGGCCTGCACGAACTGATCGACACGTACCTGGGCTCGGCCTACTAACCGAGTGCGATCGACGAAGCGTTGCGTTGATTACCTGAGACCTCAGCACTTTGCGCGCTGCCTCAAACCCCGTCGGGAACCGCGCCAACTCCTTCTCGTAGGAGGTCCTTGGCGGCTTCTCCCGGAGCGACCCGTCGAAGAACCACCTCTCTTACGAGTCGCTGCAACAGCTCGTTTACCGGGGTGGGAATCCCCTGGAGCCGGCCGAGCAGGACGATCTCGCCGTTGAGGTAGTCCGACTCGATGTCGTCGGTGCCGCGGGCGACGCTTTGCCACGACGAGCTACCGGGGAAGTCTGCTCCGTCGACTTGGTGGAGCGACAGGTGCGCCCATCGTTGAACGTTCTCGGCAGGCGGGACGTAGTCGATGCCCGCGGCTTCGTAGCACGCCACGGCCTCGTTCACCGCCTCGGCGAAGACCTGACTCTCGGACTCGGCGCCGATTGCCTGGATGGCGTTGAAAACGTTGGAGAGCAACTTCCCGTACTTCCAGCGCATGATGTCGGGGCGGGCGAGCGAGTCGAACCCCGCCTCCTCGAGGTCGCTCGCGACCGACTGCGCGACCTCGTCCACATCGGCCGGGAACCGTCCCAGGTCCAAGACGCCGAAGGATGGTGCGGTGAAGCACTGCACCACGCCGGGACGCAAGAACGCCCCGAAGACCAGCACGTACATGCCGTAGACGTTTTGGAACAGCCTCAGGGCGATCCGCTCGTTCTCGACGCCGTTCTGCGCGCAGAACACCGGCACCTCGGGGCCCGCCACACGTGAGAGCTCTCGAAGCGCGCTGGCCGTGTCCTGCGCCTTCATCGCGCAGACGACGCGATCCCCCGGCTCGATCGACGCTTCTCCTGGGCCACTGACGACCGGGATATCGAGGACGTCGTCGGCGTCGGACGACTGAAAGCGCAACCCGTTCTTCCGGATTTCCTCGTAATGAGCGCCCCTCGCTATCAGCACCACGTCGTGACCGCGCTGGTGAAGTCGGCTCCCGATCGTCCCGCCGATGGCCCCTGCTCCGTACAACACGTAACGCAAGAAACTCGCCTCGCTCTGCGACAGCCGCCTATTTAGGAACGGTGCGTATCCGGAAACGACCGTATCCTCTATGCTGAAGCCTGTCCAGCCGAGTTGAGGAGACCGATGCCAGCAGTCGCAGGCGGCAGCTATGCCGGCGTCAGCGCCGCCCAGCGCCGGACGGAGCGGCGCGCCCGGCTGCTCGGAGCCGGCCTAGAGGTGATCGGCACCGAAGGCTGGTCTGCCGCGACGGTGCGGGCGATTTGCCGGGAGGCCGGGCTCTCCAGCCGGTACTTCTACGAGAGCTTCGACAGCATCGAACAGCTCGCGGCTGAGATCTTCGACGGCATCTTTCAACGTGCAACGCAGTCCGTGATCGACGTCGTCGACGCCGCACCGCGCGACCCGCACCTCCGCAACCGGGTCGCAATCGAGACCTTCGTTCGCGAACTGAGCGACGACCCGCGGGTCGCACGATTCGCGTTCATCGAGACGCTCGGAAGCCAGTTGCTCGTCGAGCGACGGTTGGCGGCGCTGCGCTCGGCGGTCGAAGCCCTTCTGGTCCACAAGCGGCAATCGCGGCGCCAACCGAGAGCCACCGAGACCTACCGGGAGGTCGTCGCGACGGTGCTCATTGGAGGGCTTGCAGAGTTGCTCATCGCGTGGATGCACGGCCGACTCGACGCTGAACTGCCTCAACTCGTCGATGCCTACATCCGTCTCGCCAACGACGTCGGCGACCTCGCGAACCAAGCGCATCGGTAGCGACCGGGATTGCCGGCTATTGAGCGGTCGGGCTAGGGACTTGCACCGACGGGCGCTTCGACTTCGAGGAGGGCTTGGATCGCCTCGTCGTAGTTGGGCCGGTGGTTGTAGCCGAGCAGGCCGATCGTCTTCGCAGTGATCTGCAGGCCGAGCTGTTCGTTCTGTTCCTCGATGGTCGAGCCCGATGCCGCGACCGGCGGCGGGCAGCAGGGGAGCAGGCGCCCGTTGGGCTTGCGGATCTCGAATGCGGTCACGGTGCCAGTGAGCTGCCAGCCACCTTCGTGCACGAGGTGGTGATGGAAGGAGCAAAGGAGCAGAAGGTTGTCGAGGTCGGTGGGTCCGCCGTCCTCCCAGTGCCAAATGTGATGAGCCTGCACATACCGGCGCATGGTGCAGCCCGGGAAACGGCAGCCGCCATCGCGGCGACGCAGGGCGCGACGCTGGGCTCGGCTGGGTGTGCGAGTGGCCCGCCCGAGCTTGAGGGGCTCACCGTTGCGCTCGAGCATGGGCAGTATCGTCGCTGCGCACGTGAGGCGCCTGGCGGTGTCGGCACTGATGGCCTGTCCTGACTCGAGCCAGGTGGCAGCAGTTGACTCCTCGACGTGGACGACGACCTGCACCGGCTCGCCGTCCTCGATGGCTCTGGGCCCCGCGGCAAGAGCGGTGTGGACCATGGCCATGAAGACGTCGGCCGAGCTCGGTCGGGGCGAACTGTGCTCCGCGGAGCACAGGGACGCGTCATGCCCGGTGGTCAGCTCCGGTTTGTGCTCCGCGGAGCACAGGGACGCGTCACCTGCGCCGCGACCGTCCGCTTCCAACGCCTTCTTGTGGGCTTCGAGGGCAGCCCTCACGAGAGCCCCTTCCTCGGCAGTCAGGTGGCCGGAGATCGAGTAGCGGCCGTCGGAGTTCTCCGAGATCCAGAAATCACGCAAGGCCTGGGATGCCTCGGCCTCGTTGCGGTCGACCTGCTCGCGACACGAAGCCAGGCGCTCCAGCTGTGAGGCCGACGAGCTGCGCGCCGCTTCCAACAGCGCCGGCTCTGACTCCGGGGTGGCGATGCGGGAGATGGCCCGCACCTTGGAGTAGGAGATGACGCCCGAGGCGAACGCCTCGGCCACCTGGGGCAGCTCGTCGAGCCGCTTCGCCACCCGGACGTGGTCGTGCGCGGTACGCAAACTCAGGCCGCACGAGAAGTTGAGGCAGTGCGCCGTCGACTTGCAGCCCCAGGCCGCGTACAGACCCCGGCGTTCGAACTCGGCGACGAGCAGCAACCAGCGGTATGTCGCTGCGGCGATCTCAGCCGCGCCCTTGATGATCTCGTCCGCCAGGTCGTCGTTGGAAAGGGCAGAGATCTCCATGGACACATGGTAGTCGAACGTACGTTCGGTATCAACGAAAACCTTGGAAAGATTGCGGCCCATCTCTCTCGCTCTCTAGCATGCGGAACAACAATTAGGTTCAGAGGGAGAACCGTTGGCCTACGAGAGCTCTGCGGAGCCGATCAAGCTCGGGTACCTGTTCGACTTCGTCTTGCCTGATGGCTACCCGAAGGAGATGCGGGACGACCTCACGCAGTCGTTCGAGCTGGTGTTCGAGGACGGGTTGGCCAACGGCGTCATCGACCGACCCATCGAGATCGTCTTCCGCGAGGTCGAGGGGCTACCCAAGGGGTCGGTCAAGGCGGTCATCGACGCGTACGGCGAGCTCGTCGACGAGGGGTGCCTGGCCGTGTTCGGGCCGGCGATCACCGACAACTGCGTCCCCACCAAGGAGGCGATCGAGGAGCGGTTCCGCGTGCCTGCGATCAGTGTCACCGGCACCGAGGACTGGCTGGGGGAGTGGACGTTCTCGCTGTCGATGGGTTCGATGAACGACGAGCCGATCTTCTGGGCCGATCTCATCGCCAAGCGGGGCCTCGACGACATCGGCGTTCTCGTCGAGCAGTCGCTGGTCGGCGAGACGTACCTCAACTCGTTCCGCATCGCCTGCCGCGACAAGGGGCTTCGCATCGTCGCGGTGGAAAACATCGCCCAGGTCGCGCAGGACATCGGGCCCGCCGTGCGCAAGCTGCACGAGGCCAAGGTGCAGTGTCTCGTGCACTGCGGGTTCGGCTTCGGCGTGGTGCTGATCAACCCGGTGCTGCAGGAGCTCGACTGGGACCCGCCCCGGTTCATGGGGACCAGCTTCCAGAACGCGTGGATCAACAAGATCGTGTGGGACGCGGTGGTCGGATGGGTCGGGCTCGACCAGTACGACGACGCCAACACGGTGGGGCAGCAGTTCCTCGACCGCTACCAGGCGCGCTACGGGCGCCGCCCGGAGTACTGCGTGCCGGTTGTCAATCGCGACCTGGCCACTGTGCTGTTGCGCGCCTTCGCCGACGCCCGACCGCTTTCGCCGCGTGGTGTGCGCGACGCGCTGGAGCGCATTCGCATGCTGCCGGCGGCGTCGGGCGCGCCTGGCACGCGAATCTCGTTCGGCAAGTGGGCCCACCGGGGCTGGATGGGTCCCGGCTTCCTCGTGGCCCGCCGTCTCGACCCCGACGGCGTGACCGCCTATCTGGTCGACCGGTTCGGCGAGGCCTGATGGCCGCCACCGATCTCGAATCGCGGATCGCGACGCCACCGCGCGACGCGACGCGCGCCGCCGGGGGGTGGACCGGCATCCTGGTCGCGCTGGCGTTGTTCGCGGCCGTGGTGGCGCTCGTGGGCAGCTTCTCGCGGAGCGGCGCGGTGGCGAGCCGCATCGCCAACCCCAACGTGAAGGGTGCGCCGCGTCCGCTGGAACCGCTCTTCGGCTTCCACCACTGGATCCTGCTGCATCAGATCGGGACCGTCTTCATGATGATCACGCTGACGACGGTGGTGGTCGTCGGTTGGCGGCGCAAGCCCGGCAACCCGGTGCTGCTGATGGTCATCGTCATGACGTTGCTCATCTGGCAGGACCCGATCATGAACTGGGCGCCCTATGCGGTGTACAACCCGCAGCTGCGGCACTGGCCCGAGACGTGGGGGCTGATGTCGCTGTCGCCCACCGTCGAGCCGTTCATCGTGATCGGCTACGCCACCTTCTACATGGCGCCGTTCTTCCCCGGCGTGTGGCTGCTGCGGCGGATCCAGGCTCGCCGGCCCGTCGAGTCGTTCGTGTGGCGGCACCCGCTCATCACGCTGTCGGTGCTCATCCTGGCCATCGGCGTGGTGTTCGACGCGTGCCTGGAGATCTTCCTCGTGCGCACCCAGCTGTACATCTACTCACAGGTCATCCCGTTCGGGTCCTACGCCCCGGGCAAGTGGTACCAGTTCCCCCTCATCTGGGAGACGGTGCTGGTGACCACCGTGATGATCCCGGCGGGCGTGCTGCTCTACCGCGACGACACCGGCAAGGCGCAGGCCGAGAAGCTGGCCCACCGGGTGCGCGGCTTTCGAGGCCGGCCCGTGCTTGGTGCGTTTGTCGTGATGTTCATGGTGATCAATGTCGCCTACTTCTTCGCCTACGGCGGCGGGTACGCCGTGATCAAGTGGACCAAGACGGCGACGTCGGTGGCGTGCCCGTGGCCGTTCCCGGAGGCGAAGGTGTACGACCCCAACGGGTTCTACGCCAAGAAGGGCGCGAGCGAGCCGTACTCGCCTGGCATCTGGGCCGGGTGGCCCAGCGCCCAGTCAGGCCGTCCCGACGTGAACGCCGCTTCGAGCGGTCCGTGCAAGGTCGCGAGTGGCTGACGGCCGGAGCGTCGTCGTCACCGGCGCGTCGCGCGGTCTCGGCTTGGCCACCGCGGCCCACCTGTACCGCCAGGGGTGGACGGTGTTGGCGGCGATGCGTTCGCCTGAGGAAGGCATGGACCGGTTGCGTGCGGTCACGGGCGCGCCCGACGGCGACCCGCGCTTGGTTGCTGTGCGGCTCGATGTCGACAGCGCCGCATCCGTCACGGCGGCGGCCACCGCCATCCAGCACGCGGTGGGTCCGCCCCACGGCATCGTGCACAACGCCGGTGTGGCGGGCGTGGGCACCCTCGAGGAGATGCCCCAGGAGACGTGGGAGCAGATCTTCTCGACGAACTTCTTCGGGCCCGTGCGGCTGACGCGCGACCTGCTGCCGTCGATGCGGGCGGCGGGGCGCGGTCGCATCGTCGTGGTGTCGAGTCAAGGCGCCATCCGGGGTATGCCCGGCATCGGCGCCTACTCGGCGTCGAAGGGCGCGCTCGAGCGGTGGGCGGAGTCGCTGTCGCAGGAGATTGCCGCCTTCGGCCTTGGTGTCACCGTCCTCGTCGCGGGCTCGTTCAAGACCGACATCCTCGAGCTGACCAAGACCTACGCCGACCCCGAAGGCCCCTACGCCGGGCACCACGCCAAGATCGAACGCAACGGCCGCCGGTTCATTCGCTTCGCCAGCGCCCCCGAGCGCTTTGCGCCTGCCGTCGCGCGGGCCCTCGACGAACGGCGCCCCTTCGCCCGTCACGGCGTCGGGATCGACGCCCGTCTGCTCATGCTCGGCGGCCGGATGTTGCCGGGCGCCGTGTTGCAGGGGATCGTGGGGCGCGCCCTGGGGCTGCCCCGGCCTGGCTCGCTCAGGCCCGCGTCGCCGCCCCCCGCAGCGTCGTCTCCCGAGCCAGCGTCAACGCCCCGCGAGGGGTGAGTTGCCGGACGATGTTCTCCGGCATCCACAGCAGCTCGAACAGCGACCACGCCCGGATGTCGGCGGACGGCCCCTCGATCTGCAGCTCGCCGGTCCGCACGCCCTCGGCCAGCAACGCCTTGAGGTCGCGCAGCCGGGCCGTGAATGACGGGCCCAGGCTGGTCGTATCCGGAGGCGACTCGCGGATCCACGCCAGCTGCACCTTGTACTCGTCGCTGAACCGCTCGACGGCGTTGATGTTCACCCACATCAGCGCGTCGAGGCGCTCCACGACAGTCGAGTCCGACTTCAGCACGGTGCTCCACGCCGAGCGGCCCTTCTCTTCGAACTTGCGCATGATCGACGACAGCAGTTCGTCCTTGGAGCCGATGAGGCGGTAGACGCTGCCGGTGCTCAAGCCGGCGGCGGCGGCGATGTCGCGCACGGTCGTCGCCTCGTACCCGCGCCGGCCGAACTCGGCGCGGGCGACGGCGCGCAGCATGGGCAGGCGCTCGTCCTCTTCCTCGTCGGTCTTCTCCCACTCGTCGATCGTGCGTTGTGCCGCGTCGAACGCTTTGGAACGGTCGAGGACCGCGTCGGCGGGCGGGTTCACGGCGATGCCGTTGAGGATCGCCCGGCACCGGATGGCGGGCAGCTCGTCGGCGCCCCGCACGCCCTGGAACACGCCGAGGCTGATGTGGAGCAGCACCTGGCACAGCCGATCGGACAACACGTCGAGATCGAGGCCGTTGCGGATGTAGCCGGCCTTCCGCGCCGCCTTGAACGTGTCGGCCAAGGCCTTGTCGATCTTCGCCGGTGAGTGCTGCGTCGCGTTGACCAGCTGCTCGCCTGCGCCCGACGGCGGGTCGTAGACCGTCAGCAGGAGGGCGGCCCGGTTCCGCACCGCGCAGTCGGCGATGGCGGTGCCCAGCGAAAGGATGCGTTCGCTGGGGTCGCCCCCGTCGTCCTTCTTCAGGGCGGCCGTGGCCTGGCGGGCGAGATCGTCGAGGTCGGCGTTGAAGCGCTCGACCAGCTCGACGATGAGCGCTTCCTTCGACTCGAAGTGGTGGTAGAGGCTGCCCGGAAGGATGCCGCACGCGTCGGCGATCTCCTTCAACGACGTGCGCAGGCCCGACGATGCGAACAGCCGCGCCGCAGTATCGAGGATCTCCGTTCGGCGCGTCGTCTCGCTCCCCACCGTGGGCGAAGAGCGTACCGGCGCCGTCATGTCCCGACTGAGAGCGCGCCCTCGGGGCAGTTGCGCACGGCGTCGCGTGCTCTGGCTTCGTCGTCGGCTCCAACCGTTCCGTCCGGATCCACCAGCACGGCATGGCCGGCATCGTCAGGCGCGAACAGCTCGGGGGCCAGGTCGTAGCAGCGCCCGTGGCCCTGGCACCGCTCGACGTCGATGGTGAGGCGCACCCACGCAGAATAGGTGCGCCGGGGCCTTGAACCAAATATCTGTTCCAACTAGCGTGACGGTGTGCGCAGGGTTGGGCACGTGGTGCTGGGGATCGCGCTTCTGACGTTGGCCGGCTGCGGCGCGCGTTGGTCGGCGAGCGAGCGGGCGGCCGTCATCGCCAACCACTTCGGGCCGCGCAACGGAGCCGTCCGCGCCGGGTCTTCGACCGCCGCGTCGACCGACGCGGCGACCGACACGGTCGGAGCAGGGGCCGCTGACAACGCCGGGCCGACGGCGGCAGGCGGGCCCGTCGCGGCAACGAAAGCCGATGCAGTCAAGACCGCGACCGGGCAGCAGGCCGCCCGCGGTGCGCAGCCGTGCGCGGCCCACTCCGACGCGCCCGGGGTGACCGACAGCACCGTCACCGTCGGCACGATCTCGACGCTGTCCGGGCCGGTGCCCGGCCTCGGCGAGAGCTCGCAAGGCGCCGCCCGCGCCTACGTCGCCTATATGAACTCGAAGGGCGGCGTGTGCGGGCGCAAGGTCGACCTCAAGACGGGGGACGACGGGTACGACGCAGGTCGGTACCGGGCCCTGGTCACCGAGTTCAACCCGAAGATCCTCGGCATCGTCGGCGGGCTGGCGGCCGGCGACGGCGACGGCGCGGCCCTGGTGACCCAGTACGGCATGCCGGTCGTCTCCCTCCCAACGGCCGACTCCATGTCAGCCGCACCGGTCGTGTTCGACACCAACCCGCCGTACAAGGACACCCACCAGCCCACCAAGAAGACGCAGTACCTCTTCGACCACGGGGT
>JAFATL010000549.1 GCA_019243975.1 Actinomycetota bacterium
GGCTGTTCGGCACGTGGTTGGTGCCCTGCAGCGAGCTGCCGACGCACGACACCGAGCCCGTCGAGGTGTCGGCGGCGCCGAAGCCCTGGTCGGAGTTCTGGAGGTAGCAGTCGCTGGCGCGATACACCACCACGTTGGCTGACGACGCGCCGACGTTGGTCAGCGCGACGTCGGTCCGGTACGACTCCTGCCCCACCACGTAGGAGTCGGTCTGGGTGACCTGGATACCGGTCGTGCCGGCGGTCACGCGAGTCACGACTTGATAGGGGCTGGCGGCGGTGCCGGCGCCCGTGACTGCCGTCTGGCTGACCGGAGTGAACTTCTTGTAGCCGCTGGTGCCGGGATCTTGCGGACCGGCGGGAACGTTGGCCGGTCCGAACGTGGTGGTGCCGACGGCGAGGAACGTGCCACAGGCGGTGTCGTTGTAGAACTCCCCGTGGCTGTCGCCGGCGCGGTTCACGGCACAGCTGAGATCGTTGGAAACGGCGATCTTGGTGAGAGGCCCCGTCGAGGTGATGACGCCCGGCGTGGGGCCGGCCGCCGCTGCCGGTCGGGCCCCCGCCGCCAGCAGGGGCAGAGAAAGCGCAACCGCCGTGGCGCCAGCCGCCCACCGGCGCAGCCGCGTCCCCCTGCGGGCGCGTGGAAGGACGACGTCGTTCCCCTGCGGTGCCACCATCATCTCCACGCCCCTTTGCCGGCAACGCCGGCTTCCCCAGTCAGTGCTGCTGTCTGGGACGGTATGGGAAGGTTGTGACTCCGGAGTTACAGAGTGGTTGCGGGGTCGCTGTGCGTGACCCTGGTCACAGCCCGGTCGGGTGGGCGGTGCATGTAGCTACGCCTGTGGCACCGTGGCCAGGGCATCCAGCACAAGGGCGCGATCGTCGTCCTCGACGATGTCCGCCGCCGCGGTGCTGGCCAGGCCGGACCACCGGCGTGACTCGTCGCCGTTGCCCGCGACGGCGTGGGCGCGGGCCAGGGCCTCATAACAGAAGGCCAAGTCGAAGTCGCCGATGTCGTTGGCCTCGCAGATGGCGAGCGCCCGGTTGGCGTGGAACAGCGCCGGCTCGGCCCGGCCAAGCACGGCGTAGACCCGAGAGCACTGCCACTCGCCCCGCACCGCGTTGACCGCCGTGCCGACGCGCGACCAGTGATGCGTCGAAGCGTGCGCCATGTGGACCATGGCCGCGTCGTCATCGGCCGAGCGGTCGGTTTTGTCGAGCAGGTCCCAGGTGCCGTTGAAGAGCTGGATGGCGAGGCGCTTCTCCTGCTCGGCGTCGAGGGCCTCGCTCATGGGGTTGATGCAGCCGAGCCGCCGTCGACGACGATGTGGGCGCCGGTGGTGTAGCTGGACGCGTCGCTGGCCAGGTAGAGGGCGGTGCCGACGATCTCCTCGGGGCCGCCGATGCGCTTGAGCGGTGGGTTGGCGGCCGCCGCCTTCTTGGTGGCGTCGTCCCACCAGTTGGTGACGTCGGTGGCGAAGGCACCGGGGATGATGCAGTTGACGCGCACGTTGGGGCCGTACGCCTGGGCGAAGCCCACGGTCATGGCGTTGACGCCCGCCTTGGCCGCTGCGTAGGGGACGATGCCGGCCGTCGGGTGCAGCGACCCCGTGCTGCTCACGAAGATGATCGAGCCCCGGCCCGCCTCCACCATGCGCGTGCCCGCCAGGGCGGTGAGCCGGAACGGGCCCTTGAGGTTGACGTCGAAGACCTTGTCGTAGAGCTCCTCGGTGACGCCGGCCAGGCTCTCGTACAGCGGCGACATGCCGGCGTTGTTGACGAGCACGTCGATCTTGCCGAAGCGGTCGTAGGCGGCGTCGACCAATCCCTCGAGCTGCTGCCAGTGGCCCACGTGGCATGCGTAGGCGAGCGCGGCCCGCCCCGTTTCCGCCTCGACTTCCTTGGCCAGCGCTTCGCACGCGTCGAGCTTGCGGCTGGCGATGACGACGTCGGCGCCGGCGCGCGCGAACCCGAGCACCATCTCGCGGCCCAGCCCGCGCGAGCCACCCGTCACCAGGGCGACGCGGTCGGTGAGGTCGAACGAGGCGGTCATGGCCGAGCGAGGTAGCGGTCGATGACGCGATGCATGTGGAGGATGTTGCCTTCCTGTCGTTGATTGAGCCGGAGCGAATGGAACCCGCGCGACTTCATGCCCGCCTGCACCTGCACGAGGTTGGCGTAGTCCTGGTTGGAGATCTCGCCCCAGTCCTTGTCGGTCCAGTCGTTGTAGAAGCGGCGCTCGGGCATCGGCTTGGTGTCGCCGGGCGGGCGCCACTCGAGCGTCCAGATGTCCTTGAGCGACGTATCGGGGTCGAGCCCGTTGGGCCGCATGCGGAAGAGGATGGCGCTGCCCGGGTAGATGGGACCGACCATGTTGGGGAACCAGTAGACGTCCTCGGCGCTCGTCATGCGGTCGGGCGTGAGGTCGGACACGTCGAAGCCGCGCGCCGACAGCAGCTCCATGCGCCGGCGCTGGTACGCCTCCAGCAACGTGCCCGCCGGCAGGCCCGACGCCCGCAGCTCTTCCACCGCGGCGCGCTCCTCCTTCAGGAACGCGCCACCGAGGCCGGCGACCAACCCGGCGAGGATGGCGCCTTCGTCGACGTCCTCCTCGGCCATGCCGAGCCGGGGCGACGGGCGCAGCGTCCGACGCGAGTCCTCGAGCCGTCCGTAGCGCGCGTGCGTGTCGTACTGCTCGTAGGCGATGGCGACGTCGTCGGTCCACGGCAGGATCTGCGGATGGGCGCCCTGCACGTGGTAGCCCTCGTTGAACGCGTCGAGCACGGCTTTCCAGTTCGCCGGCAGCACCACCGTCTGGAACGAGCGGAACCGCATCTCCTCCAGGCGGTACGGACCCAACAGCTTGGGAATGGGGTCGAGGAACTCCAGCAGCGGCGGGGCGTCGTGATCCATGTTGACGAACACGAACCCGCCCCACGTGTCGCACTGCACGGGCCCGAGGCGCACGTCGTCGGGCAGGCCGGGGAACTCCTCGCGGTCGGGCACACCGATGAGCGCGCCCGCGAGGTCGTACCGCCATCCGTGGTACCGGCACTGGATGGCGCCGCCGGCCAGGTTCCCGCAGCCGTTGGCCAGCCGCGTGCCGCGGTGCATGCAGGCGTTGTGGAACGCGTTGATGGCACCGTCGCCCCCGCGCACGACGAGGACCGACTGATCGCCGATGGCGTACTCCACGAAGTCGCCCTCGGCGGGCAGCTCCTCCTCGCGGCACGCCACCTGCCACACGCGCGGCCACAGCCGGTCCATCTCCAGCGCCGCGAACTCAGGCGACGTGTAGCGCTCCTTGGGAACGAGGCCGTCGTCGCCCACTGCAAGGAGCTCGCGCGCATCGCCCATGGCAGACTCGCAACGTAGCGGAGTTCAACCTCGCCGACCTGTTCGAGCTGGTCGCCGACACGGTGCCCGACAGGGAGGCGCTGGTGTGCGGCGACGTGCGACGGACGTACCGGGAGCTGGACGAGCGCGCCACCCGGCTGGCCCACGCGCTCGGATCCCTCGGCGTGTCGGCCGGCGACCACGTCGGCCTGCAGCTGTACGACTCGGTCGAGCACGTCGAGGCCATGCTCGCCTGCTACAAGCTGCGCGCTGTCCCGATCAACGTGAACTGGCGGTACGTCGAGGCCGAGCTGCGCCACCTCCTCGCCGACGCGCAGATCGTCGCCCTCGTGCACGAGCCCGAGTTCGAACCGTTGCGCCAGCCATCGTTGGCGCGCGGGCCCGCCTTCGAGGCGGCCGTGGCGTCAGGGTGGCCCGAGCGCGACTTCGGGCCCCGCTCCCCCGACGACCGCTACGTGCTCTACACCGGCGGCACCACCGGCATGCCCAAGGGCGTGGTGTGGCGCCAGGAGGACATCTTCTTCGCGGTAATGGGTGGTGGGAACCCGGGCGGCGTTCCGATCACCAAGCCCGACGAGATCGTCGACACCGTGCTGAACCGCACCGAGTTGCGGCTGCAGGCGTTCCTCGGCCCCGACGACCCGAAGCCTGAACAGTTCGTGCAGCTCGGCGTGGGGCCGCTCATGCACGCCAGCGGCCAGTGGTCGACGTTGGGCACGCTGCTCGGCGGCGGCAAGCTCGTGCTCTACCCCGACCGCCACCTCGAGATGACGCGCGTGCTCGAGCTCATCGAGACCGAGCGCGTCACCGGCTTGAACATGGTGGGCGACAGCACCGGCGTGCCGCTCCTCGCCGCCCTGCGCGCGGGCACGTACGACACGTCGTCGTTGCAGCTGCTGGGCTCCGGCGGCGCCATGTTGTCGAGCGACGTGAAGGCAGGGCTGATGGACGCCATGCCGAGCGTGCGGGCCATCACCGAAGGCGTGGGCTCGTCGGAGGCGCCCGTCGAGGGGGTGGCGGTGACCACACGCGCCGGCGCCCCGGCGCCGTCGCTGCACTTCCCACCGCGTCCCGACACCGTCGTGGTCGACGACGAGTTCAAGCAGGTCGTGCCCGGCTCGGGCCAGGCGGGCCGCATCGCCGTGCGGGGCCGCATGCCCATCGGCTACTTCAACGACCCCGAGAAGACAGCCCGCACGTTCGTCGAGGTCAACGGGCAGCGCTGGGTGCTGCCGGGCGACATGGCAACGGTTGAGGCGGACGGCACGGTGCGGCTGCTGGGCCGGGGGTCGATGTGCATCAACACCGGCGGCGAGAAGGTGTACCCCGAGGAGGTCGAGGCGGCGATCAAAGCCCACCCGGCCGTGGTGGACACCCTCGTCGTCGGCCGTCCCGACGAGCGGTTCGGCGAGCAGGTGGTGGCCATCGTGCAACCGGCCGTCGGCGCCGCCGCCCCGACCCTCGACGACCTCCAGGCCCACTGCCGCGGGTAC
>JAFATL010000583.1 GCA_019243975.1 Actinomycetota bacterium
GTACTTGGCGACCATGTCGACTTCCAGGTTGACGCGATCGCCCGGGCCCTTGTGGCCCAGGGTGGTGACCTCCGCCGTGTGAGGAATGACTGCGACCGTGAACGAGTGCGGCAGCGGCTTGACCACGGTGAGGCTGCAGCCGTCGACGGTGATCGACCCCTTCTCCACGACATAGGGCCGCAGCTCGTCGGGGATCGCCACTTCGAGGTCGGGCGCAGGGGCGAGGATCTCGCCCACCGCGTCGACGTGGCCCTGCACGATGTGGCCGCCCAGGCGGTCGCCCACGCGCACGGGCCGCTCGAGGTTGACGGGGTCGCCGGGCTGCAGGTCGCCCAGGTTCGAACGCGACAGCGTCTCGTCGACGGCGTCGGCAGCCCACCAGTCGTCGCCGTGCTCCACGACCGTCAGGCACACGCCGTTGACGGCGATGGACGCGCCGATCTCGGCGTCGCTCGTGACATCGGTCGCCTCGAAGACGAAGCGGCCGCCATCCCGCGACCTGACCCGGCCCAGCTCTTCGACGATGCCCGTGAACATGTCAGGCGGCCTCCAGCTCGACCCTGATGTCGTCTCCCAACCGTTCGACGGCCACCAGCCTTCCCCGCCACAGCTCGGCCATGGTGGGCGCGCCGGCACCCGCGAACAGGCCGCGGGCGTCGTCGCCGCCGAAGAGGGCGGGCGCCAGGTACAGCACGTAGCGGTCGACGAGCCGAGCCTGGTGGAAGGCGTGCGCCACCGTGGCGCCTCCCTCGACGAGGAGTTGGAGCACGCCTTGGCTCCCGAGCGCGTCGAGGACGTCCTCCAGAGGACCGTCCACCTCGAGGGCCGGGTGCACCTTCGCCCCCTCGGGGGCCTTGCCGAGCACGACCCGGCGGGGGTCGGATCCTTCGGCCAGCCGCACCGTGAGCGACGGGTCGTCGGCCCGCACCGTGCCCGCACCCACCAGCACGGCGTCGCTCTCGGCTCGCAGCCGGTGGGCGTCGGCCCGGGCCGGCTCGCCGGTGATCCACTGGCTGGAGCCGTCGGGTGCGGCGGTGCGGCCGTCGAGGGTGGCGGCCAGCTTGAGCACCACCCACGGGCGGCCCGTGCGGCGGTGCTTGAAGTACGGCGCCAGCTGGGCCTGCACCGCGTCGGCGCCGGGACCGAGCTCGACGTCGATGCCGGCGGCGCGCAAGGCGCTGATGCCCTGGCCCGCCACGCGGGCGTCGGGGTCTTCCACAGCCACGACCACCCGGGCCACGCCGGCGGCGATGACCGCGTCGGTGCAGGGCGGCGTACGGCCGTGGAAGCAGCACGGCTCGAGCGTGCAGTACAGCGTTGCGCCCCGGGCCGCCGCGCCGGCCGCGGCCAAGGCCACGGCCTCGGCATGGGGGCCGCCGGGCGGTTCGGTGGCGCCCTCGTAGACGGAGCCGTCGGCGGCGACGATCACGCAGCCCACCCACGGGTTGGGCGAGGTGCGGGGACGGGCGCCAGCAGCGAGATCCACCGCCCGCTGCATCGCGACGGAGTCGCTCAGTGGCATCGCCTCGTCACCGGTCAACGGTCTCTCCGATCGAGAACGGCCGTTTCTGGACCGGCCGTTTCATCTTCGACCAGTCTAACCCCGAGCCTCCGCTCGCGTCACGGAGACCTCCGTCACGCCGGACGTCACGGCACCGTGCTGGACGTCGACGTGGGCGGCTTGGCCGTACTGCTGGTGGCGCTGCACTTGTCGTTGGCGTCCCGGAAGTTGGGCACGCCGTTCTTGTCGCAGTCGCCCGTACCCTCCACGCCGTTGCCGTCGGGCGTGCCGTCGTTGTCGGAGTCGGTGTCGAGGGCGTCGACCTTGCCGTCGTGGTCGGTGTCGATGTTGGCGCCGCCGTGCGGGCACGCCGGCAGCGACTTGTCGGCCGGGCAGTTGGGCGACGTCTCCACCCAGTCGGACAGGCCGTCACCGTCGCTGTCGGCCGAGTTGGGGTTGGTGCCGAGCTGCGCCTCGCGAGCATCCGAGATGCCGTCGTGGTCGCTGTCCTGCGGGCTGAAGTCGCCCATGGCCACCGTGACGCCGCCGTGGAACGCCGGGTTGTACGGGAAGAACGACGACACCTGCTGCCCGCTGGCGCCGCGGAAGTGCACGACGTTGGGGCCGCCACCGGGGCCGGCGCCGGTCACGAAGTTGTTCTGGATGCCGCCGCTGTGGCGAGCCCGGTCGCCCCCGCCGCCGACGAACACGCCACCGTCGAACGCGGGCGAATAGGCGAACATGCTGACGCCCGCGGGCGTGCCGCTCACACCGCTCCAGCTGCGCACGTGGGGGCCGCCGCCTGAGCCCGGCGCGGTGATGATCTCGGCCTTGCCGTCGCCGTCGAGGTCGGCCGCCGCCACCCGCACACCGCCGCGGAAGTTGGCGTCGTACGCGAACCATCCACCGCCCATGGGCACGATCTGGCCGCTGTTGTTGTCGTACTTGAACACGCGCACGTGGGGCGCACCGCTGGGCCCGGCGCCGGTGATGATCTCGTCCTTGCCGTCGCCGTCGACGTCACCCGTGGCCAGCCACACGCCGCCGCTGAACCCTTCGTCGTAGGCGTTGAAGCTGATGTTGGAGAACGAGCCGTTGTCGTTGAAGATGTTGACCTTCGGGATCACGCCCGGGCCGGGGGCCGTGATGATCTCGTCGCACCCGTCGCCGTTGAGGTCGCCCGCTGCCACCGAGATACCCGAGGTGAGGCTGGCCTGGTAGGCGAAGAAGCTGGTGGGTCCGGTGGCGCCGGTGGCGATGAACGGCGTGCCGTTCTGGTTGAACACCGCCACGTGGGGGCCGCCGCCGGGACCGGCGCCGGTGATGATCTCGGAGGTGCCGTCGCAGTTGAGGTCGCCGGTGGCGACCCGGACCCCGCCGGTGAACGTGGGGGCGTAGGCGTAGAAGCCGTTGATGCGGTG
>JAFATL010000599.1 GCA_019243975.1 Actinomycetota bacterium
AAGCCGTGGTCAAAACAACCGCGTCGGCGCGTCCGCGCCGTGCAGGACGTGTCGTTCGACGTCCGCCCCGGTGAGATCTTCGGGCTCATCGGCGCCAACGGCTCGGGTAAGTCGACGCTGATCCGGATCCTGTCGTCCCTCGTCCTGGCCGACGAGGGCACCGTCGAGGTGTTCGGCTACGACATCGAGCGCCAGTCGATGGAGGCCCGCCAGCTCATCAACCGCGTGAGCGCCGACCCGTCGTTCTTCCGCCAGATGTCGGCGCTCGAGAACCTGCTGTTCTTCGGCCGTGTCTACGGCCTCGACCCGGCCAGCACGAAGCGGCGGGCCGTCGAGATCCTCGACCGGCTCGGGCTCGAGCGCAGTCACCAGCGGGCGATGGTCAAGGAGCTGTCACGAGGTCAACAGCAGAAGATCGCCGTGGCACGCGCGTTCCTCAGCTCGCCCGTGCTGATGCTGCTCGACGAGCCCACGACTGGGCTCGACCCCCGCAGCAAGCGCGACGTGCAGGAGTTCGTGCGCGAGGTCCAGCGCGACCACAACGCCACCATCCTGCTGACGACCCACGACATGGACGAGGCGCAGGCGTTGTGCGACCGCATCGCGTTCATCGTCGGCGGCTCGATCGTCGCCGAAGGCACGTCGTACGAGCTGCGCAGCTCGATCGCCAACGGGCGCGGCGTCGACGCCGTCGACCTGGAGGACGTGTTCATGGAACTGACCGGCAAGAGCGTCGAGGACGACGAGGAGGAGGTGATGGTCGGTGGCTGAGTTGAGTTTTCCGTCACCCACGAGAAGGTTCGGGGCACGCCAGCAGGCGAGCCTCGGGTGGGCGTTCGTGGAACGCCAGACCAACCTGTGGAAGCGGCACTGGGCGTGGGAGATCGTCTGGCTCGTCTACGGCGTGGTCAACACGCTGGCCATCACCTTCATCGCCAAGGAGCTGGCCAGCGAAGGCGTCGTCACCGGCCGGCGGGCCAACGACCTCATCGTGTTCCTGCTCATCGGCACGCTGGTGTGGGCGTACCTGTCGGCCGTGCTCGACGACATCTCGCTCGTCGTCACGTGGGAGCGGTGGGAGGGCACCATCGAGCACACGCTGATGGCGCCGGTGCCTCGCGTCGCGCATTTGATCGGCACCGCCGTCTTCGGCGTGCTGCACGCGCTCGTGCGCACCACGCTCATCATGGCCATCGCCCTGCCGTTCTTCTCGGTGTCGCTCGGCCATGCCAACTGGGGCACGGCGGTGGCGGTCCTCGCCGTCGGCAGCCTGTCGCTCATCGGCCTCGGCATCCAGGCCGGCGTGCTCCCGCTGCTCTATCCGGAGCGGGGCGAGCAGATGTCGTTCATGGTGCAGTCGGTCGTGCTGCTGGTGTCGGGCGTGTACTACTCGATCGACACCCTGCCGGCCTGGCTGCGGGCAGTGTCGCACCTCTCGCCTGCGACCTATCTACTGCGGGGCGTGCGGAACGCCGTCATCCACGGCGCCTCACTGCGCAGTGAGGGTCATGACCTTGTAACCCTCGCCGTGTTCGCGGTGGTGATGATCCCCATCTCGATCGCGGTGTTCTCGGCCGCCGAGCGGTGGGCCAAGCGCACGGGAAGGCTCAAGCGCCAGGGCTGACCTGCCAAATCGGGACCTTGCCAAACGGTAAGGAAACCCCGCGGAACCCGTCCGCAGAACTCGCGAACCGGCGATTCTGCGGACGGGCCATTCCCCGCACACTGCATGCAGAGCGGTCGCACCGGCCGGTCACATCCACCAAGGGGAATGGAGAAACCAATGAATGCACTGTCCATCAAGAAGGCGCTGGCCGGCGTCGCGATCGCCGCTTCGTCGATCGGCTTCATGGCCGCCCCGGCGTTCGCAGCGAAGAACACCGGCGGGTACCAGCGCAGCTCCGAAGGCATCAAGGCCGACACGAACCCGAACACCAACGGCACGTGCGACACGCTGTGGGGCTACTTCGAAGGCGATGTCAACCGGGCGCAGGCCGCCTACGACGCGGGCGACGCCAACGCCATGAACCATGCGCTGTCCGAGGCCAGGCAGGCCTATCAGGGCGGCGTCAACGCTGGCTGCGATTGGGCGTCCCGCGTGGCCCCGCCGCAGGCTCCCGGGCCGGTG
>JAFATL010000673.1 GCA_019243975.1 Actinomycetota bacterium
CACTTCGGCGCCGGCGTTTCGCAGGCGGTGGACGACGGCGCGGCGCTCGCGCAGCACGTCGAGGGCGACGGATGACGCGTAGACGTCGTAGGGCGTGCTGGGCTCCTGGTCGGCCAGACGGTCGAGGTCGGGGTCACGCGAGGTGGCCACGACGACGGCGTGGCGGCGGCCGAGCACGGGAACGGCGTCGAGCAACGGTTTGGCGGCGCTCTCCTCGAGCAGGTCGGTGAAGACGAGAACCAAGGCGCGCTTCTTCGAACCGACGGTGCGGAACGCCAGCTCGTAGTCGCTGTCGATCGGCCGGGGCTCGAGGTCGTACAGCGAGCGCACCACGGTCGCGCCGCCGCCCCGTCGCGAGCGGATGTCGCGGCGTACTTCGCGGTCGAACGCCACCGCGCCGCACCGGTCACCTAACTCGTCCGCCACCAGCGCGACCGCCGTCATGGCGTCGAGGGCGACGTCGAGGCGCGACCTGTCGAGCACGGGCGACGTCATCAACCGGCCGGCGTCGATGAGGAACAGCACCTCGCGGTCCTGCTCCACCCGGTACTGGTTGCTCATCGGGCGACCCACGCGCGCAGTGGCGCGCCAGTTGACCTGGCGGATGTCGTCGTCGGGCGAGTACTCGCGGATCAGCTCGAACTCGGTGCCCAGTCCGAGCGGGCCCTGCGGGCGCCGGCCGGGGTCGCGGTACCGCCCGTGCCGCACCGCCAGCACGACCTTCCGCGCCGCCACCAAATCGGGGTACACCGACACCTGCGTGTCGCCGACATCGGCGTCGGCTCGGTCGCGACGGACCAGGCCGAGCGGGCCGGTGTGGCGAGCCACTGGCGCCGGGAGCTCGTAGCGGCCGCGCCGCCGTGGCGTAAGGGCGCCGTCGAGGTCGCCGTCGACCTCGTCGGGTACGAGCGACATCTCCGGCGGCACGGCTTGGCGCACACGCACACCGCCCGATGGCGAGCCCTCGACGTCGACCGTCACCTTGGACGCCACGCCGCGCGACAGCACCGTGCCGAGCACGCGATGAAGCCTCACGCGATCGCGCCCGAGCACCGAGTCGACGACGCCGATCGCCACGACGACCAGCACGAGCAACACCGCCACCGACGCGGGGAGGAACAGGGCGGCCAGCGCTGCCGCGCCCATCAGCACGGCCAGCCGGCCGGTCGGGCTCACGCGTGCGTCACCGGGGAACGGGCACGGCTGCCACCGCGGCGCGCACGGCGTCGTCGGGCTGGTAGCGCTCGAGCTCGGCCTCGGGTTGCAGCAGCAGGCGGTGTCGCAGCACCGGCGGTGCCATCGTCACCACGTCGTCGGGCGTGACGAAGTCGCGACCCTCGAGCCGGGCTGCCGCTTTCGACGCCGCCAGCAGGTGGACGGCGGCCCGCGGGCTCGCCCCCAACGCCACGCTCGGCAGCGCCCGGGTCTGGCGCACCAGCGCCACGATGTACGCGGCCACCTCGTCGGTCACCGACGTGGCGTCCACCTCGGCCCGGGCCGCCAGCACGGCGCGCGCCGAGCCGACGGCAGCGACGTCGTCGAGCGTCACCGGGGCCACGCCCCGGTGCTCGAGCTGCAGCATCGACACCTCGTCGTCCTCGGCCGGGTAGCCCACGTCGAGCTTCATCACGAAGCGGTCGAGCTGCGCCTCGGGCAACGGGTAGGTGCCCTCGTACTCGATGGGGTTCTGGGTGGCGACCACGAGGAACGGCTCCGGAAGCGCGCGGGCCTCGCCGTCGACGGTCACCTGGCCCTCCTGCATCGCCTCCAGCAGCGCCGCTTGCGTCTTGGGCGGCGTGCGGTTGATCTCGTCGGCCAGCAGCAGGTTGGTGAACACCGGGCCGGGCCGGAACGCCAGCTGCCCGGAGCTGCCGCGCAGCGTCATCGTGCCGCTCACGTCCGACGGCAGGAGGTCGGGGGTGAACTGCACGCGCCGGAACTCCATGCCCAGGGCGCGCGCCACCGCGTTGGCCAGCAGCGTCTTGGCCACGCCGGGCACGCCTTCGAGCAGCACGTGACCGCCGACCGACGCGGCCGCCAACAGCATGTCGACGGTCTCCTCCTGGCCGACCACCACCTTGGCCACCTCGGCCCGCACGGCGGCGCGCAGGTCGCCCAGGCCACCGCCCCGCGCCGGTCGCCGTTGCCGCGTCACCATCGCTCCTCCTCCAGTGACGCGAGGGCGCGACCCACCGCCACCACGTCGTCGTCGTTGGCCGCCGGTTGCAGCAGCGCTCTCGCGGTCTCGGCCGGCACGCCGGTGGCCGTGGCCGCCCGGCGCACCTCGTCGTCGGACGCATCGGGCGGCAACCCGGCGCGCGCCAACAGCCGCCGGCGCGCTTCGTCGCGCACTGGCCGCACGCCTTCGTCGCGGTTGCCAGTACGGGCGATGGTGGCGGCCAGCGCCTCGACGTAGGCGACGCGCGGCGGTGGCCGCACCGTGTCGTCGCGGTCGGCAGGACCGAGGCGCTTACCCCGAGCCCACATGGCGATGATGACCGCCAGCACCGCGATCGACAGTCCCGTCCGCCAGTGGTCGGGCAGCGCGCCGAGGCCAGTCGAACGCCCGTAGCCGTGGTCGTA
>JAFATL010000032.1 GCA_019243975.1 Actinomycetota bacterium
TCCGTGGTGGTCGTCGCCGAAGACGAAGACGACTTCGACTTCCCGCACGCCCCCACCACCAGCACCATCGCAAGCAGCACCGGCACCCATACGCGCGACCGTCTCATGACACCTCCATGGAGAGTTCCGTCGTGGACGAACCTAGCCCTACCCCCTCCGGCTACGGTGCGGATCGCACCCGATCGACGAGGAGACCGACCATGACGGTGAAGTTGGTGGCGCTGTGGACCAAGCCGAACGACGCCGAGGCCTTCGACAAGGACTACGACGCCACCCACGCCGTGCTGGTCGGCAAGCTGCCCGGCATGTCGTCGGCCATCTTCTGCAAGTCGATGGATCCCAACGCGCAGTACCACCGCATTGCCGAGCTGATCTTCGACGACGCCGGCGCCATGGGCACGGCCCTCGGCTCGCCGGAGGGCGCCGAACTGCTAGCCGACGCGGGTCGGCTGTCGGAGACGTTCGGCAACCAGGTCGACGTGCTGACCGTGGAGGAGCAGTCCCGCATCTGAGCCGTAGCTGAGGGCTACGCCTCGGCGAGGAAGTCGACGATCGCGCGCGCGAGCGCGGGGTCGCCGACCGCGCTGAGGTGGTCGCCGGACACCACGACGGCGCGGCCGTCGGGCAGCCGTGAGGCGAGCGTGTGAGGCTCGAAGTCCTTGTCGCCGCACACCACCAGCGTCGGCACCTTCACCTCGGCCGCGCCCGCGCCCATCGGCCGGTCGACGCGTGCGCGTTGCGACGCGCCCAACGCCTGCATGTCTGCCTTGGTCGACTCGGCAAAGCGCACGAAGCGGCGAGCCATGTCGGTGGTGGACTCGTTCATCTGCTCCAACATGGCGTCGGCGATGCGCTGGCGCCGGCGGTTCCATTTCTCGGTGGCCTCCGGCGTGGCCGGTCCCCCGATGTCGTCGCCGATGCCGCCCAGCACCAAGCGACGCACACGCGAGTCGAGCTGGGCGAACCGCATGGCGTTGCCCGCGCCCATCGAGTAACCCACCACATCGGCCGACGACAGCCCGAGGTGGTCGAACAGCGCGATCACGTCCCGCGCCATCGCGTCACCCTCGTACGCCGACGACTCGTGCGGCTTGGCCGACAACCCGTGCCCGCGAGCGTCGAGGCCGATGACGTGACGACCGGCGGCCACGAGCGCGGCAGAGATGCCGGGCGCCACGAAGTTGCCTTCGTACGACGCCGCGAACCCGTGCAGCAGCACCACCGGCACCTGGCCGTCGGCCGGCGCGGGCCCGTCCTCCTCGAAGTGCAGGACGAGGCCGTCGAAGCTCTCGAACTCGGGCACGACGGGGTCAGGCCCCCTTGGCGGACGCGGCGCGCGCCGCGATGCGCGCCTGCACCTCGGGCCGGCGCAGCGGCGGCACCGTGGGCGGCGGCTGCTTCCGGGGCGGCAGGCCGCCCAGCAGCTCGCTGGTGGCGGCGGTGACCTTGCGGACGGCGGCCTCGAAGGCGTCCTCGGTCTGCGGCGACGGCTTGGCCACGCCGCTCACTTTCCTCACGTACTGCCTGGCGGCGGCCTCGATCTCCTCGGCCGTGGCCGCCGGCTCGAGCCCGCGCAACGTGGTGATGTTCCGGCACATGCCCCGATGCTGTCACCCCGGCCGACCCAACGAGAGCAGGAACGGCCGCCTCGGGCGGCGAATCGATGGGGGCTGGGTTCGTCCGTTTCGTCACCGGGAGGGGCAAATGTCGGGTAGCGGGACCTGGGGGAACGCGCCTGCGCGTGCCCGTCGCACCGCCGGACGCATCGCCGTCGCCATCGGCGTGACCGCGCTGGCCGTGGCCGGACCGGCGGCGCTGACCGCGGGCGCCGACGCGGGCCTGCCGTCGCTGCCGGGCGCCACGTGCGCCGCCACCAACTGGCCCATGTTCGGCCACGACCCGGGCCGGTCGTTCGCCTCGGCCGACAGCTGCATCACCGCCGCCGGCGCCGCGGCCCTGCGGCCCAAGTGGTTCGCCAACACCTCCTCCCCCATCACCGGCCAGCCCGCCGTCGTCGACGGCGTCGTCTACGCCGGTGACTTCGCCGGCAAGTTCCACGCCTTCAAGGCGAGCGACGGTAGCGACGCGTGGCCCGCCCTCGATGCCCACGCCTACGACAACAGCCACACCGACTACGGCACGTTCCCGGACTCCCCCGCCGTCGCGACGGTGCACGGCCACAAGGTGGTCGTGGTCGGCGGCGGGGCCACGCTGTTCGTGCTCGACGCCCTCACCGGCGCGCACCTCGCCCACCTCTGCCTCGACCGCGTCGACACCACGTGTCAGGGCGCCACCGGGTACACGACCGAGATCGAGGCGTCGCCCGTCGTCATCCCCCACGCCAACGGGGCGGCCGACATCCTCGTCGGCACCGACGTCAACGAGCACAATCCCTCCGGCCCCGCCGGCCTCTACGACATCAGCCTCGACGCCAACGTCCACACCCTCACGCCCAAGTGGATGTTCGATCCGGAGACCGGCATCACGTGGCCGGGGCTGCCGACCGCCCAGACCAAGCCCGGCACCGAACACGGTTGCAACGACGTGTGGTCGT
>JAFATL010000138.1 GCA_019243975.1 Actinomycetota bacterium
TCGCCGGCGCGGCTTGCGGCCCAGTGCGAGGGCTCGACACCCGCCGTGCGCCACCCTCGTTCCCGCGCCGCGACGAGGAACGAGCCGGTCCAGCACCCGAGGTCGCACACCAGACCGGGGGCGACGCTCGTTTCGATCCGGGTCAGCGCCCGCCGTGCCGTCTCGACCTGTCCTGCCTCCTCCCGAAGCGACACCTCGTCGATCGCATCGGCGTACGCGTCCCGAACTCCGTCGGGCGGCGGGGGCTGCTCCACGAACTGGTGCCCGCAGTTGCGGCAGCGCACGACCAGACCGCTGGCCTCGCCGAAGCGGTCGGCGCTGGGCCGGAACGACTGGGCGTCGACGCCCAGCTCGGTGCCCGTTCCGGTGGGACGGAACCGAGGCTCGTGGTCGCGCCCGTCGCAGACCGGGCAGGCGACGGTGAGAGACACGGCCGTCATGTCCCGACCACGGCCCGGTGCAGGTCGGCAACGATGGCGCGCGCCGCGTCGGTGCCCCCGCGGACGGCTTCGTTCATGCCCCGGTCCTGCGGGTACACCTGGGCGGTGGTCGACACGTACAGTCCGCCGATCGACGACCGCAGCGGGGGAATGCCGGCGCGGTAGCCGAGGGTCACCAGGGGGGCGGCGTAGGGCGTGCGGAACGGATGCACCGACACGACGTCGGACGGGTCGAGGCTGAAGCGCTCCGCCAACGCGGCCACCCAGCGATCGGCTTCGCTGCGAACGTCGGCCGTGGCCAGTGGTTCGTCGGTGGTGAAGTAGCGGCTCAGGTACAGCACGTGGCTCCCGCCGTAGTCCGCCGCCGGCACCAGGTTGGTGTGCTCGATGAGCCCCCCGAACGGCAGCGTCGGGTCGCACACGTTCACCCAGTAGAGGTCCTGCAGGGCGCGGCGCAGCTCCACGATCACGCACATGGCGCCCAGGCCGCCGATGGCCGACCAGCGGGGGTCGGCCATCGCGTCGGGGACGAGCTTGGGCAGCCCGGGCAGCGTGCCCGCGTACAGGACGGCGTCGGCCTCGACCGTGCCGCTCGTGGTCGACACGCCCGTCACCCCGCCGTCGGCGACGTCGATCGCCGACACCCGCTGCTCCAACCGCAGGTCGACGCCCTCGGCCGTGAGTCGCTGCTCGAGCGCCGCGAACAGCTGCTTGAACCCGCCCCGCAGGTACCCGAGACGCTCGCGCCCGAACGGGTTGCGTCGGTTCGAGGCCCGCTGGCTGAGGCGGCCCCACATCCACGCGGCGGGAACGCCGGCGGCGGCCCCGCTGAACTTCTGGGCGAGGATCGGGTCCCACACCAGGCGGGTCATGGGTTCGCCGCTGGCGCCCGCCAGCCAGTCACGAGCGGGCACGGCGTCGAGGGCCGTCCAGTCGCGCACGCGGGGCAACGTCAGCGCCCCCAGCCCCGCCTTGAGCCGGTCGCGGACGCCGAGGGGCCGGAAGCGCAGCAGGTCGAGAGCGGTGGTGAACGGCCACACCCGTCGGTCGGAGTACACGCCGATGGTGCTGGGCAACCAGTCGAGCTTCGACGCGAGCCCGAGCTCGCCGATCAGCGCCGCGATCTCGCGCTCGTGCGGGAAGACGTGGTGGTAGAAGCACTCGAGCGGCGTGCCGTTGAGGGCGAAGCTGGCGACCAACCCGCCGAGCGCAGGGCCCGACTCGAGGAGCACGACGTCCGTGCCTGCCCTCCGCAGCTGCAGCGCGGCGGTGGCACCGCCCACGCCGCCGCCGATGACCGCGACGCGCCCCGGCACGGCTACGCCACCGGGGCGGGCGAGGCGTCGCGCAGGCGGCGATACATGCGCGCCAGCTCGAACACTGCCCGCGCCACGACGCGCGGGGTGGCGCCGCGCGCCTGACCGGCGGTGCGGGGAAGGTGGGTCACGCCGACCTCCACCACCCCCGCGCCCGACCGGCCCAGCTTCACCATCACCTCGGTGTTGACCATGGCGCCGACGCTCTCGATGTCGATGGCGTCGAACACGTCCCGACGGAAGAGCTTGAACGCGCAGTCGATGTCGCGTACGGGCACGTAGAAGAGAGCGCGCACGACCTGGTTCCAGACACGCGCGGTGAAGCGACGCGACAACGAATCCTGCCGATCGATGCGATAGCCGGCCACCACGTGGGCGCGGTCGATGTGGTCGAGCAGCAGCTCGAGCTCGTTGATGTCGAACTGGTTGTCGGCGTCGGTGAAGAAGACGAGGTCGAGACGCGCCGACCGCAGCCCCGTGCGGACGGCGTCGCCGTACCCGCGGTTGCGGGCGTTGCGGATGAGCCGAATGCGGGAATCGCCGTCGCAGAGCTGCAGGACGAGCTCGGCCGTCTTGTCGCGGGAGCCGTCGTCGACGACGACGATCTCGTGCTCGTCGCAGAGCCGTTCGGCGACGGTGGTGGCCCGCTCCACAGCTTCGACGATGTTGCCCTCCTCGTTGTACGCGGGGAGCACGATGGAGACGCGTCGGGAGATCGGGGGAAGGGTCATGTCGACGGCCCAGCCACGTTAAACCATTGGCACCATGACCGATCATCACGAGGCCGGCCCCGACCGCGCCGATGCGACCGGCGAAGCCATGGGCGCCTATTGGGACAGCAAGGCGCGTGAGAACGCCATGTTCTTCATCCATTCCTGTCTCGACTTCAACCACCCGGACGAGGCGGAGTTCTGGGAATCAGGGGCCGAGGCCTTGGATCTGTCGCTCGCCCCATTCGGCGTTCGGATCTCGCCCGATGACCGGGTGCTGGAGATCGGCTGCGGGATCGGGCGCATCACCAAGGCCATCGCGGCTCGGGCCCGATCGGTGGTCGGCCTCGACGTGTCGCCCGAGATGGTGGCGCGGGCCGAGCGCGCCCTGGGCGGCGTCGCCAACGCGCGCTTTGTGGTTGGGAGCGGGACGGACCTGGCCGGGCTCGACGACGACGCGTTCGACGCCTGCTACTCGTTCATCGTGTTCCAGCACATCCCCGATCCGGCGATCACGTGCCGGTACGTGACCGACATGGGCCGGGTGCTGCGGCCGGGCGGGTGGGCGGTGTTCCAGGTGAGCGAGCGGCCCGAGCAGCACCAAGCGGCGTGGTACGGCGAGGAGGCTCGGCTCCCGACTCGCGTGCGGCGAGCGCTGGGGCGGGCGCCCCGCGGGTGCCTCGAGCCCCAGTGGCTCGGATCGGCCGTGCGCCGCGCCGACCTGGTGGACGCCATCGAACAGGGCGGCCTCGAGCTGGTCGCGACGTCAGGTGACGGCACCCAGTTCTGCATGGTGCACGTGCGCCGGCCCGGGTAGGGGCGGCGTCGGCAATCGAGCGGGCTAGCCGGCCGCTCGGCCGATGCCCGCCTTCTTCAGCACGGCGGGATCGACCCCCGCCTCCCGCCACGCCGCGTACGAGATGCCCTTGCGTCGGCTGTACTCCCCGGCCGCGGCGATGAAGTCCTTCTCCAGCGCTCCCAGGTCGACGCCCTGCGACTTCGTCTCCAGCTCCGCCTGCAGGTCGATGCGCTCCTGGCTGAGCTGCAGGCGGGTCAGCGGGTCGGCGCCTGCGATCTTTGTCTCGATATCGGCCAGCCGCTTTGCGATGGATTCCGGCGTGCGCTTGCGGCCCCGCTTTGGCCGATTGGCCTCGAGCGCCTCGAGGTAGTTCCGCACGGCCCGACCTTGCTCCCGACCGAGTGCCAAAGCCTGCTTGTGCTCGTCGGTCATTGCGCCTTTGTTGCTGTTCTTCGGGGCTGCCATTTGGTCAGTATGGGCGGAGCTCATTGAGCGAATCAAGACGTCGGAAAGTGGCTCTGCGGTGCGTGGTGCTGCGGTTACCGTGTCCGGATGGGCGAGACGTCGACGTCGTTGCACCGCGAGCTCGGGCTCACCGACGACGAGGCGGCCGCCATCGAACGCATCCTCGGCCGCCCGCCCAACCACCTCGAGCTGGCCATGTATGCGGTGATGTGGAGCGAGCACTGCTCGTACAAGTCGTCGAAGATCCACCTGCGCCGACTTCCTACGGAGGCCCCGTGGGTGCTGGTCGGCCCGGGCGAGAACGCGGGCGTGATCGACGCCGGCGACGGCATCGCGGTGGCGATTCGCATCGAGAGCCACAACCATCCCTCGGCCGTTGAGCCCTACCAAGGTGCGGCCACGGGCGTGGGCGGCATCCTGCGCGACATCTTCACCATGGGCGCCCGGCCCATCGCGGTGATGGACCCGCTCCGGTTCGGCCCGCCCGACGACGCGCGAGGCCGCTGGCTGGTCGAGGGCGTGGTGAGCGGCATCTCCGGCTATGGCAACTCGGTGGGCGTGCCCACTGTGGGCGGCGAGTTGGTCTTCGACGAGTGCTACGCCGAGAACCCGCTCGTCAACGTGCTCTGCCTGGGGGTGATGCCCAAGGAGCGCCTCGTGCTGGCCAAGGCGTCGGGCGTCGGCAACCTTGCCGTCCTGCTCGGCTCCACGACCGGGCGCGACGGCATCGGTGGCGTCAGCGTGCTGGCGTCGGCCGGCTTCGGCGACGCCGAGGAGGAGTCGGCCAAGCGCCCGAGTGTGCAGGTGGGCGACCCGTACGAAGAGAAGCGACTGATCGAAGCGTGTCTGCAGCTGCTCGACGAACGGCTGGTTGTCGGCATCCAGGACCTCGGGGGCGCCGGTCTCACGTGCGCAACCAGTGAGACCGCGTCGCGCGGCGGTGTCGGCATGGACGTCTACGTGAACGAGGTGCCGACCCGCGAGGCCGGGATGGAGCCGTTCGAGATCATGACCAGCGAAAGCCAGGAGCGAATGCTGGCGATCGTGACCCCGCAGGACCTCGACCGCGTGCTGGAGGTGTGCGCACGTTGGGAGGTGCGGTGCTCCGTTGTCGGCACCGTCACCGGTGGCGGGCGGCTGCGCATCCTCGACCGCCTGGACGGCGAGGTGCTGGCCGACATGCCGGCGGCGTCGCTGGAGGAGGACGCGCCCAAGTACGACCGCCCCCGGGCCGAACCCGTCGACCGCGCCACCCGGCTGGCCGACGATCCCGCTCGCCTGCCTGCTCCCGCCGACGGCGGTGCCGACCTGTTGAAGATGCTCGCCGACCCGGCGTGGGCCTATCGCCAGTACGACCACCAGTTGTTCCTCAACACCGTGGAAGGACCGGGGGGCGACGCGGCCGTGCTGCGCCTCAAGGCACCGGGCCTGCCGTCGACGGCGAAGGCGCTGGCGCTGACGACCGACGGCAACCATCGGTGGTGCGCGCTCGACCCGCGCGCCGGTACCGCCTTGGTTGTCGCCGAAGCGGCCTTGAACGTCGCGTGTGCAGGCGCCAAGCCCATCGCCGTCGTCAACTGCCTCAACTTCGGCAACCCGGAGCACCCCGAGGTGATGTGGCAGCTGTCAGAAGCCATCGACGGCATGGGCGACGCGTGCCGCGCCCTCGGGCTCCCGGTGATCGGCGGCAACGTGAGCCTCTACAACGAAAGCCTCGGCCGCGACATCGACCCCACGCCCGTCATCGGCTTGCTCGGCCTCATCGACCGCCTCGATCGGCGCCCGCCCGGTGCGCAGTTCGTCCACGGCGGTGTGGTGGCGCTCCTCGGTGCCTACGGAGCGCGGGCGCTGGCCGGGTCGCGGTGGGCGTGGGACGTGCACGGCCACGAGGGCGGCACGCTTGTCCCGCTTGACGTCAAAGCCCACGGCGCGATCGTCGACCTGGTGCGGGGGCTGGTGGCCGACGATCTGCTCGACGGGGTGCACGACGTCGCCGACGGCGGTCTGGGGGTGGCGCTGGCGGAGATGGCTGCCGTGTCGGGCGTGGGCGCGCACATCGATGGTGTGACCGACCACGCGGTGCTGTTCAGCGAAGCGCCGTCGCGCGTCGTCGTGTGCATCGCGGCGGCGAAGGTCGACGCGGTGCGAAGCGCCGCCGAACGTGCGGGCGTGCCGTTCACCGCGCTGGGGAACGCGGGCGGCGACCGGCTGGTGATCGGCGACCTCGTCGACGTGGCCGTGGCCGAGGTGGCGCGGGGCTGGCGCGAGGCCGTTCCCGCCGCGCTGGGCGAGAGCTGACCGAGTCGGTCAGTCGCGGCTGAGCACGCGGCGGTGGACCGCGAGCGTCTCGGCCGCCGTTCGGTCCCAGGTGTACGGCGCCGATTGCACCAGTCCCTTGGTCCGCAGCGTGGTGACGAGGTCGCCGTCGCCCGCCAGCCGCACCATGGCATCGGCCCACCCGTCCACGTCCTCGTGATCGAGGAGCAGCCCGGCCCGACCGACGACTTCGGGGACGGCGCCGCCGGTGGACGCCACGACCGGCGTGCCCGCGGCCATTGCCTCGAGGGGCGGGAGGCCGAAGCCTTCGTGGGTGGCCGGATGGAGCAGGGCGGTCGCCGACGCCACGAGCGAGGCCAGCTCCTGTTCCGCCAGCCAGCCCGTGACGATGACGCGGCCTTGTAGCCCGAGGCGCTCGACCTCTCGCTGGACGTCGCCGGCACCCCGACCGGCGGGCCCCGCGAGCAGCAGGGGCAGGCGCAGGTGCCCGCCTGCGACGGCGAGCGCGCGCAGGATGGTGAGCAGGTTCTTGCGCAGGGACACGTAGCCGACAGCGATGAAGAAGCGGCCCGGCGTCACGCCGTGGCGGGCACACATCTCGAGCCGTACCGGTTCCGCCACGCGTTCTCGGAACGCGGGGGCAACGCCCAGGGGCACCACGGTGATGCGGTCGGGATCGACCGCCAGCGACTCCTGCACCTGCGCGCTGACCGATGCCGAGTCGGTGATCACGTGGGTGGCGTCACGCACCATCACGTCGGTGGCCCGCCGGAACTTGGCTGCGTTGACACGGCCGAACCACTCGGGATGCCGAAGCGGGAGCAGGTCGTGCACGGTCGCGATCAGGGGCGCGCGCGTCGGGACGGGGGCGAAGGGGTACAGCACGTGGACGAGGGCGGCCGGTGCGACCAACTGCTCGAGTGCCGGTCGCCCCGCGGCGTGCCATCCCAGCTGCACGACGCGGCGAGGTCCCCGCAGGTGCTCGACCGGCAGGCCGCAGCCCGACGTGTCGCCTCGCTCCGGCGGTGTGATCAAGGCGTAGCCCTCGCACGCCGGATCCGCACCCAGCACCCGGCACAGCTCGGCGACATATCGAGGGATGCCCGACTGGAGGTGCGACGCGTAGCGATGGGCGACCAGCGCCACGCGCGCGGGAGAAGCGTCGGTCACGTGGTCACCGGGACGCCAGCACGTCGCGATAGATGCGGAGCATGTGCTCTTCGCGGCCGTGGCGGCTGTAGCGCTCCCGCGCCAACCGGCGGCCCTCCACCGCCAGCCGGGCTGCCAGGTCGGGGTCGTCGAGCAACCGGGCGACGGCCGCCGCCACGGCCGCCGGGTCCTCGGGCGGCACCAGCAGTCCGTTCAGCCCGGACGTGATCACGTCGCGCACGCCGCCCACGTCGGTGGCCACCACCGGTGCGCCCGCGGCCATCGCTTCGAGGACCGCCAGCGGCACGCCCTCCCATCGCGCCGGCTGCACATAGACGGCCGAACCCGCCAGCGCGTCGCGCGTGTCTTCGAGGTAGCCGGCGAAGGTCACGGCGTCACCCAGTCCGAGCGCATCCCGGAGCCGGTGCAGCTCTGCGGCGTGGTCGGCGTAGCCCCTCTGTTCTGACCCGACGACGACGCCCGCGACATCGCGGCCCTCGGCGCGCAGCTGGGCCACGGCTCGCAGGAACACGTCGATGCCCTTGACCGGACTCAGCCGACCGACGGTGAGAAGCGTCGGCGGCGCGGTGGGGCACCGTTCGACCGCGAAGAACGCGTCGTCGGGGGCGTTGGCCACGACGTCGGGCGCGCCCCGGGTGCGGGTCGTGAGCCGGCCCGCATCGGCGTCGGTGAGGGCGACCGTGCGACTCGCGACCAGTCGGCCCGCGGCATTGAGCGCGCCCGGCGGCCGCACGCCGTGGACGTGCCACACCACCGGGATGCCGGCGGCGCGGGCCGCGACACCGGCGAGCACCATCCCCCGCTGGTCGTTCACGTGCAGCAGGTCGGCGCGGCCTCGCAGGGCGCGACGCATTCGCCGCCAGTACCCGGGGAGGGCGGCCGTCGCCTTGAGGGCGGACAGCCCGGTCGTGGTGTGGCCGTACCGGCGCAGGGCCGGCGGGGTGGGCACGACGCGGTGGGGGATGTGATCCGAGGCGAGGCGCTCGGCGAAGACGCCGTCCTCGGGGAGGAGCACTTCCACCTCCCAGCCCCGCCGGCGCAGCCCCTGGGCGAGCTCGTGCGTGCTCCGCTGCGCCCCCGCGTACGCGTGGGGATAGGCGTCGAAGAACGCGACCCGGCTCACCCCGCGACCTGGAAGAGTTGGCGGATGCTGATGGTTGCCGTCGACACCCGGTCGCTCGTCGACGGCTCGCAGCATCGGGGCATCGGCACGTACGTGGCCAACGTGGTCGCAGGCCTCGAGGCGCGTGACGACGTCGACGTGGTGCGCGTGCCCGGCGCGCCGGATCCGGCGGCCGGGCGTATGGGGCAGGCGGTCGGCTGGTGGCGTCGCGACCTGCAGTTGCCCACCGCCATCGCGAAGACGGGCGCGGAGGTGTTCCACAGCACCGGGCAGCACCCGCCCCGCCGCGCCGCCATGCCGTGGGTGCAGACGCTGTTCGACGTCATTCCGCTCCTGCGCAGCGATCCCGACATGCGCCCGTATCGTGCCAGGTGGCGGCGGCTGGCCCCGCGGTACCGGCGAGCGTCGGCCGTCATCGCCATCTCCCACGCGGCCGCCGCCGACGGCATCATGCACCTCGGTCTGGATCCCGATCGCGTCCACGTCGTGCCGTGCGGTGTCTCGCCCGCGTTCCGCCCACCCACTGTGCGCCCGGGTGCGGAGGTTCCCTATCTCCTCACCGTCGGCGCGTGGGGTCCGCACAAGGGGTTCGCGGAGGCGACGGCGGTGGTGTCGGCGTTGGCCGAGGCGGGCTATCCGCACCGGCTGGTGATGGCGGGCGCCGGCGACCCGTGGTCGGTCGCACAAGTCCGCGACGTGGTATCTCGCGCCGGCCGGCCGGACCGCATCGACGTTGCCGGTTTCGTCGACGACATCGTCCCGCTCTATCAGGGCGCCACCGCCCTCATCTCCACGAGCCGGGCCGAGGGCTTCGGTCTTCCCGCCGCGGAGGCAATGGCGTGCGCGACGCCGGTGGTGGCCTTCGACAACACCGCGCAGCCGGAAGTGATCGGCGACGGTGGAATCCTCGTCGCCGACGGCGACGTCGCCGCCATGGTGACGGCACTGCGCCCGCTGCTCGACGACGAACGGGTGTGGGCCGAACAGTCGGCCCGGGCGCGGCAGCGGGCCGCGGCCTTCGACTGGCACCGCACGGTCGACGGCCATGTCGAGGTCTATCGGCGGGTGCTGGCCAGCCCGGCTGTCGACCGCACGTAGAGGTCGTCGAGCGCCGCGGCCATCGACTTCACGTCGAAACGGTCGGCCGCCCGCGCCGCACCGGCGCGCCCGAATGACGCCGCCGTTTGCGGAGCGTCGAGCATCCAGCGCACTGCCTCGGCGATGGCTGCGGGCTCGCCCGGCGGTACGAGCACACCCGTCACCCCGTGCACGACCGCATCGCGCGTGCCGACCACATCGGTGGCGACGACGGGCACGCACGCCTGCATCGCCTCGAGCACGACGTACGGCAAGCCTTCGTAGCGCGAGGTGAGTACGAACACGTCGAACTGCGACATCACGGTGCCGATCTCCCGCACGTACGGCACGAGGTGGAAGCGCGGGCCGAGCCCGCTCGCATCGACGAGTTGTTCGACGCGATGTCCGAGCGGTCCGTGACCGACGAGGAGGAAATGGGTCTCGGGCGCCACTCGCGCCAGCCGCTCGGCCGCGTCGACGAACAACTCAGGCGCCTTCTGGTGCTCGAGGCGGCCGACCGACGCCACCAACCGCGCATCGGCGGGGATGCCGAGCTCTTGGCGCACGTCGCGGGTGCCCGCCGCAGGAACGGGCTCGACGCCGTTGTGGATGACGTGGATGCGTTCGAACGGCGCGAACCCCAGTGCGGCCGCCAGGTCACGCTCGCTCTCCGACACCGCCACCAGGTGGTCGGTGCGCCGCCCGAGGAACCGCTCGGCTTCGTTGGCGACGCGGTGCGGGTGCACGCCGTGGGGTGAGTAGATGCGAACCACCGGTGACCGCCACGCCGCCAGCCGGGCCAGGGCCCCACCGATCGAGCTGTGCCCGTGCACGACGGCGGGCCGCTGCGTGGCGATCAGGCGCCGCAGCTTGAGCAGGGCGGCGCCGTTGGCCGGGTGGTGCGGCTCCCGGCGCATCTCGACCCTGTGCACGACGGCCCCGGCGTCGGCGAAGGCGGCGAGCGGGTCCTCGTAGGCGTCCCACCCGCTGCGCTCGGTGCCGGCGGCCACCTCGTGGCGTACGCCCGCGCTGTGGCGGATGAGGTCGGCGACGTGCCGGCCGACGCCGGCGTTGACGGCCTCGACCACGTGCAGGACGGTGACGGGCGGACCCGGGAGATCTTCGAGGGACGGCAGGACGCGCACGTTACGCTCGGTACAGTCACGGGCTCCAATGACCGCACCGGCAGACGAGCTCGCGGTGGGCATCGTGATCCCGGCCCGGGACGCGGCGGGGACCCTTGGTCTGCTGCTCGACGACCTGGCCGCCCAGCACTCGGACCGGGCGCGCGTGGTGGTCGTCGACGACGGGTCGACCGACACAACCGCCGACCTGGTCGCGCAGCGGGCGACCGGCGCGTCGTGGCTTTCGTTGGTGCGCGGCCCCGGGCGTGGGCCGGCAGCGGCCCGCAACGCCGGCGCCGCCGCCGTCGAGGGTCCGTGGCTGGCCTTCATCGACGCCGACGTCCGCCTCGACGAAGACTGGCTGCAGGCGGGCCTGCGGGCCACGGCCGAAGCAGCCGCCGACGTCGTCGAAGGCATGGTCGTTCCACGCGGCGGTGACGACCGGGGCCTCGTGCTGCACACGGCGTCATCGCCGGGCGACGAGGTGTTCGTCACCGCCAACCTGTGGGTGCGGCGTACCGCGTTCGAAGCCGTGGGCGGCTTCGACGAGTCGTACCGGGTGCCGTGGCGCGAGGACACCGACCTCGGTTGGCGACTGCAGGCTGCCGGCGCGCGGCGGGCGGCCGCTCCCGGCGTCACCGTGTTCCACCCGCACGCGCGCCGCCGCGTGCGGACGTTGTTTCGCGAAGGGGCGCGTCTCGACGCCGATACGCGCCTGCGGGCGCGGTTCCCCGATCGGTTCGCGCTGCTCCTGCCCCGCCGGGGGTTCCGCACGACCTACGCGGCGTTCCTTCTTCTCCTGGCGCTGGCGGCGTCGGTCGCCACCAGCGCGCCGGTTGGGGTCGTTGCCGTGACCGCGTGCGTGGCGGAGGTGGCGTCGCTGCTGGCCGTGCGCAACGCCGTGCACGAACGCCGACGGCCGTTCTGGTGGGAGTGGGCGGCATTGGCGGCGGTGGCCCCGGCACTGGTCGTGTGCCGGGTGTTCTGGGTGGCGCGGGCCAACGTCGCCCACCGCCAGAGTTTCTGGTAGCCGCTACACGACCGGCGTGCGGTAGCGAATGGCGGCCCGAACGACGACGGCGGTTTCGTAGAGGTCGGCCACCAGCGCGGCGGGTACGACCCCCAGCCAGGCGACGCGTCGGCGGGGCCGGGGGCGCGTCTGGCGGCAGTTCCACGCGTACCAACCGCCGGAGGCCGCGGCCATCGCCATGCGCACGGGCGTGCGCTGTCGCGCCGCAGCCACTCCCGTCACAGCCACCGACAAGGCAGCCGCATGGGACGGGTGGAGGAACAGGCCGCCCCACAGCCGGCGCCGCAGGTTGGGATGGTTGCGCATCGTCAGCACCATCCCTTCGCGCCGGCGCCGGTCGCGCAGGTACGTGCCGAAGTGTGAGGGGCGCACGTCGTGATGCACGACGGCCTCGGCCGCGAACGCGGTGCGGAACCCGGCCGCCTTGGCCCGCCACGCCAGGTCGGTGTCCTCGCCGTACGGGTACCGGAACTCCTCGCCGAACCCACCCACCGCCTCCAGCACCGGTCGCCGGTACGCCATGTTGCAGGTCTCGTATTCGCCTGCCTCCGAGGTCACCTCGATGGTGTGGCTGAACGGCCCGAGATCCTGCGTCTGTCCGGGCGCAGGGACGGTGCGCCCTTGCACCACGTCGGCCTCGTCGAGTTCGGCGACAAGGCGCGCCGCCCATCCCGGTTGGGGCACGCAGTCGTCGTCGGTGAACAACACCACGTCACCGACCGCGGACCGCCATCCGTCGTTCCGGGCCGTGGCGGCTCCGCCCGCGATCTCTCGGCGACGGGTTACCAGTCGGATCGAAGCGCTGCCCGCCAGCCGTTCGAGCACGGCGGGCGTGTCGTCGGTGGAGGCATCGTCGACGACGACAACCTCCAACCCGTCGACGCCGGTCTGCGCCGCCAACGCGGCCACGAGGCGCGGGAGCAGGTGCGCCCGGTTCCGCGTGGCCACCACCACGCTCACCGATGGCGTGCTGGCCGATGTCGCCGTCACAGCACGACGGTGCGGGAGCGCACGCTGCCGCGGACCAGGGCACCGGTGCCGACGACGTCGAGCGCCATCTGCACGGGTACCGCCGCCAGCCGCCGGAGCACCGGGCCGTGGCCGCGGCGCGCCTCGACCAATCGGGTGCCGACCCACCACGCCAACGCCACCGTCGCCAGGCGGCGCCGGCGCACAGCGGCGGCCGCGAACGTCGCGTAGACAGGCACGCGGTCGGCCTCGGTGTTGAGGACGACGCCGTGGCGCAGGAGGGTCCCGGCCCGCAGCTCGGGTACTTCCCGCACCAGCGCGGGGAAGGCCCGCATCATCCGGGTACGGCGCAGGGTGTCGGCCCCGTCGACGGGGAAGACCTGGTGACGCACGACCGCATCGGGCGCGTAGGCGGCGACGCCGTGCCGGCGCACCGTCCACGCCAGCAGCGTGTCCTCGCCGAAACCCATCGCTCGCTCGATGGACTGAGGGCGAAAGCCGAAGCGATCGGCGGCGGCGGTGTCGAACCCGCCAGCCTGCTCGAAAGCGTCCCGCCGGTAGAAGACGTTGCTGGTGGGATAGAGGCCCTCTTCCCCCGACCACATCGTGCGTTCCAACGGAAGCGGCGGGCGCGTGGGGATCGTCATGCCGTTCACGACGTCGGCGCCTTTGTCGAGCGCCCGCAGCCCGTGCTCGGCCCACTCGGCGTCCGGCACGCAGTCGCTGTCGGTGAAGGCGATGTAGGGCGCGTCCGACGTGGCGACACCGGCGCGGCGGGCGGCGTAGGCGCCCCGGCCGTCGTTGTCGACGAGGCGCACCGGCCGCCCGGCACGCACGTCATGCTCCACCTCGGCGCGCGCGCCGTCGGTCGAGCCGTCGTCGACCATCACCACCTCGAGGTCGGCGGCCGTCTGGGCGTCGAGCGCGTCGAGCAGCTGGCGCACCATGGCTCGACGGTCGCGGAACGGCACGATGATCGACAGGCGGG
>JAFATL010000565.1 GCA_019243975.1 Actinomycetota bacterium
CCACTTCGTCGGGACTGAGGCGACGTTGCCCGCGCAGGGTGCAGGTGACGCCGTACTCGTTCTCCAGGCCGAAGATCCTGCGATCCACTGCGGCCACGGTACCGTTCATGTGATGACTGGGCCTCGCATGGTCCCGTTGACGACCGCCCAGGGGTCGTTCCACGCCGGCGTCATCGCGGCCCGGCTGGGTGCCGAGGGCATCCTCACCGAGGTGGTCGGAGCGCCGAGCGGGATCTACCCGTTCCCCGCGCCGGTGCAGGTGCTCGTGAACGAAGACGACCTTCCGGCGGCCAGCGAGCTGCTGATGGCCGACGAGGTCGAGGCCGTCTTCGACGGTGTGCAGGTGCGCCCGCCCCTGTTGCGGCGCGCGCCGCTACTGATCTGGGTCGGGCTGTTCACGCTGCTGGCCTGGACGGTCGTGGCGACCGTCCGGGGCTTCTAAGCCAGCAGCGACGCGGTCTCGTCGTCGCCGATGCGCCGGAAGGCGCGCCGACCGTTCGACCGTTCGAGCACCGCTACTTCGAGATCGGTCGCTTCGATCGTGCGGTCGGGGCCGGTGAGCGCCCCGACTGCCGCCTTGAGCGCGGGACCGAGGGCCCAGCCCTCCTCGAAGGCGCCGTCCATGCGGCTCCGGATGGCATCGGAGTCGCCCCCGAGGACTGTGAAGCGGTCTTCGTCGAGCACGGTGCCGTCGTAGACGATGTGGAAGAGCTGATCGCCCTCGACCGTCATGCCGACCTCGGCCACCAGGATCTCGACCTCGAGCGGCTTCATCTCGTGGGTGAAGACCTGGGTGAGTGTCTGCCCGTAGGCGTTGGCGAGCGACCGGGCATCGACGTCTTCACGGCTGTACTGGTAGCCCTTGATGTCGGCGTGGCGGATGCCAGCCTGGCGCAACTGGTCGTACTCGCTGTACTTGCCGACGCCGCCGAAGGCGATGCGGTCGTAGATCTCGCTGATCTTGTGCAGGTTCTTCGACGGGTTCTCGGCCGCCAGCAGGATGCCGCCGTCGTAGACCGTCGCCACGAGGGGCCGGCCTCTCGCCACGTTCTTGGACGCGAAGTCGGCCCGGTCCTTCATGACCTGTTCCGGCGCGACGTAGAACGGCATGCTCATTGGTGCAGCCCCTGCTGGGTCTTGCGCTCGATGAGCGCCTTGAACCTCTCGGCCACCTCGTCTTCGCCCACGCGCTCGAAGCCCTGGGCGGTGACGGTGGCCACGGTGGGATAGATGCCGCGCACGGGATCGGGACCGCCGGTGGCCGAGTCTTCCTCGGCGGCTTCGTAGAGGCCCTGCACGGCCAGCTCGATGGCGGCGTCGCGCGCCATGCCCTCGGTCCACGCCAGCTTGATGGTGGTGCGGGCGTCGCGACCGCCGGAACCCGTGGCGTGGAAGTCGGCCTCCTCGTAGCGGCCGCCGGTGACGTCGTAGGTGAAGATGCGCCCGGTCTGCCGGCGCAGGTCGTAGCCGGCGAAGATCGGCACGACCGCCAGGCCCTGCATCGCCATCGGAAGGTTGTCGCGGATCATGCCGCCGAGCTGGTTGGCCTTGCCCTCGAGGGACAGCGCCACGCCTTCGACCTTCTCGTAGTGCTCGAGGTTGGTCTGGAAGAGCTTCACCATCTCCAGGGCCGGGCCGGCGGCACCGGCGATCGACACCGCCGAGTGGCGATCGGCCGGGAACACCTTCTCAATCGACCGATGGGCGATGGAGTACCCCTCGGTGGCGCGGCGGTCGCCCGCCATGATCACGCCGTCGGCGTAGCGGATGGCGACGATCGTCGTGCCGTGGCGGATCTCGAGCTGCTCGCCACCATCCAGCCGCGGCGACGCGTGCCCGGTGGCCTTCAACAACCGCGAGAAGCTCGGCCCGGGGTCCTCTCCGACAGGAAACGTGGGCAGGCTCATGTGGAGCCGCAGGTTAGCGGGCGCTCGGAACCTTGAGGTTCTTGAGCACCTGAGGCCCCGGGTGCCGCTCGAGGTAGACGATTGCATCGAGCAGCGAAGCACGGCGATCGTTCGCGAGACCCAGCATCAAATTGTGCGGCCAACACAAGAGTCCACGCACCTTGCCGGTCTCATGGCAATGGTCGACGTGCAGTCGGCCAGTCTTTTCGTCCCCAGGGCCTCGATCACAATGTTCGAACGCACATGTGCCGCCCTGGGCGTCGAGGAGTCGCTGGTAGTCCTCGGGAGTAAGTCCGTATCGCCGCAACTGTGCTGCGGCGCGGATTGCTGCAGCGGTTCCTTCGGGATCGCTGGCTCGCCACTTCCAATAGCGGTCGCGGTGGTGGGCCCGGTTGGCCTCCCACTCGGTTGAGCTCCATCCGGCGCGGATCGCAGCTTGGTACTCGGCGTGGCACTTCTTGCAGTACGGAAAGTGGCCGTCGCGTCTACGACGGTCTTTCGGGAAGTCGGTGAGATTCTTCTCCTCACCGCAGCTGGTGCACCGCTTCATGCGGCAATTTTACCGAACAATTGTTCGAGAATCGAGGACCTGCGAGATCAGAGGACCTTGGACAAAAGCGTGTCCGTTTTGGTCACTCTCCTCCCTTTTGCACGTAGGCCCGGACAAACTCCTCAGCGTTCTCCTCGAGGACCTCGTCGATTTCGTCCAGGAGATCGTCGAGCTCGGCCTTGATCTTTTCGCCCTGGCGGTTCTCTGGGGACGTGACGTCTTCTTCGACGACCGTCTCTTCTCGGGAAGTTGTGGGCTTCTTCTTCTGCTCTCGCTCTGCCATCTCGATCTCGTCTCCTAGGACCCCAGCCGCTCCAAGAGTTCAGCGGGGCTCGAACACCCTTCCAACAACGTATCCACGACCGCGGCTGTTCCGCGAAGCGGTTCCATCATCGGCACGCGCCGGAGCGGATCGGCGCCCAGGTCGAACACGAGCGAGTCCCAGTTGGCGGCCGCAATCGATGATGCCCACCGCTGCAGGCACTTGCCGCGGAAGTACGCACGGGTGTCGGGCGGTGGTTCGCTCATGGCCAGGTCGACGGCCGCATCGGTGGTGATGCGTTCGACCGGCAGCTTGGCGAACAATGACTTCTCGGGCCGCACGTCGCTGTACTGCAGGTCCATGGCGTGCAGGCGCGGACTGTTCCACGGCAGGTCGTGGCGCTGGCGGTAGCCGTTGATGATCTCGTACTTGGCGACCCAGTCGAGCTGGTTGGCCAGCGAGTGCCAGTCGGACTCGAGGGCCGTCAGCACCGCCTCCCAGCGGCGCAGCACGTCGGCGCCCACTTCCTCGCCCACCGCTTCAAGGCCGCGGTCTTCGGCGTACTTGCGGGCCAGGTCGAGGTGCTCCCACTGGATCTCCAGCGCGGTCATCGTGCCGCCCGCGGCCATCTCCAACGGCAGCTCGAACGTGAGGTCGCGTGACACCTTGCGGATGGCCTGCACCGGCGCGGCCAGCGTGAAGTCGCGCTCGCCGAACCAGTCGTCCTCGATCATCGCCAGCACGATCGCCGTGACGCCGACCTTCAGGTAGGTCGAGACCTCCGACAGGTTGGCGTCACCCACGATCACGTGCAGGCGGCGGTACTTCTGCGCATCTGCGTGCGGCTCGTCGCGCGTGTTGACGATCGGGCGCTTGAGGGTGGTCTCGAGGCCGACCTCCTCTTCGAAGAAGTCGGCCCGCTGGGTGAGCTGGAACGTGGTGCCGGCGGCGGCCGACGACGTGTCTTCGGTGCCGACCTTGCCCGAGCCCGTGTAGAGCTGGCGCGTGACGAAGAACGGCAGCACGTGCTGCACGATGCGCCCGAACGGCACCGCCCGGTCCATGAGGTAGTTCTCGTGGGTGCCGTACGAGTTGCCCTTGCCGTCACTGTTGTTCTTGTAGACGACGATGTTCTGGCCGCCCGGCAGCGACCGCGCCGCCGCCTCCATCGACTTGACGAGGATGCGCTCCCCCGCCTTGTCGTAGAGCACGGCTTCCAACGCGGTGAGGCACTCGGGCGTGGAGAACTCGGGGTGGGCGTGGTCGACGTAGTAGCGCGCCCCGTTGGTGAGCACCGCGTTGACGAGGTGCGTCTCCACCTCCGGCGGCATCGAGCCCTCGCGCGCGAAACCCCGCGCGTCGTTGCCCGGTGACTCGTCCTCGAAGTCCCAGCCCACCTTGTCGGAACCCCGCAGGAGCTCGGCGACGTAGGAGTTGATCAGCACCGACGACGCCGCGATGGGGTTGGACTCACCCGTCCCGCGGAGCAGGATGCCGTACTCCGTCTCGATGCCGCACACCTTGGGGATCGCCATGCGCGTGCGACCCTACCCGCGCACCATGGCGGCGGGAACGGCAATGCCGGGACTACAAGTACTGGCCGGTTGCGACCCGCTCGATGGCGCGGCCACCGGTTGTCTCCTCGCCCTCCGACATGAGCACCCGCAGGAAGACGATGCGCTCGCCCTTCTTGCCCGAGATCTTCGCCCAGTCGTCGGGGTTGGTGCTGTTGGGCAGGTCCTCGTGCTCCTTGTACTCCTGCCGGATCGAGCGCAGCAGGTCGTCGAGCCGGATGCCCTTGCCCTCGTTGGCAATGGTGCGCTTGATGGCGAGCTTCTTCGCCCGGCGCACGATGTTCTCGATCATGGCTCCGGACGAGAAGTCCTTGAAGTACATGATCTCCTTGTCACCGTTCTGGTAGGTGACCTCGATGAAGCGGTTGGCTTCGTCGTCGCGGTACATGTCCTCGACGGTCTTCTCGATCATCGACCGCACGGCCTTCTCGCGGTCGCCGCCGCCGAGCGACTTGACCTCGTCCGCGTCGAGGGGCAGGTCGGCGGTGAGGTAGCGGGCGAAGATCTGCGCCGCCGCGTCCTCGTTGGGGCGCTCGATCTTGATCTTCACGTCGAGGCGGCCCGGCCGCAGGATGGCGGGGTCGATCAGGTCTTCGCGGTTGGACGCACCGATGACGATCACGTTCTTCAGCGTCTCGACGCCGTCGATCTCGGCCAGCAACTGCGGCACGATCGTCGACTCCATGTCGGAGCTGATGCCGGTG
>JAFATL010000153.1 GCA_019243975.1 Actinomycetota bacterium
CGTGAGCACGGCGACGGCCACCAGGTAGATGCCGAGCTGGCTCGACGGCGCGCCGACGCCCGACGCAACCGACACCGGCTGCACGAGCAGGCCGAACGGGCTGTTGGAGCCGAACCACGTCTGGCGGTACAGCCACGAGGGCGCCACTACCGCCAGGCCGAGGGTGGTGACGGCGAGGGTCAGGCCGCGCAATCGCAGCGCGGGGATGCCGGCGATCGTCAACGCGAGCGCGCCGGCGCCGCCGCACACGAGGAGGAGGGCGGGTAGCGACCACTGGTGCACGGACAAACGCGCGGTGAGGAACGCACCGATGCCGACGAGGGCGAAGTGACCGAGGCTGGCCTGGCCGGCCCAGCCCATGATGAGCGTCACCGCCACCGCCACCAGCGCGTACACGAGGATCAGGGTCAGCTCGAAGCGGTGCTTGTCGCTGTTGAAGTAGGGGAGCAGCGGTACCACGAGTGCGACGGCCAAACCGAAGGCGCCGAGCAGCAGGCGCTGGTGACGCACCACGAACCAATCCGTGAGCGCCGCGGGCACGCGCAACGGGCGGCGGTCGGGCACCTCTGCGTCGTCACGCGCCGCCGCGCTGATCGTCCCGGCCCGCACGACGAACACCACGAGGATGGCGATGAACACCGCCAGCTGCGCGTCGGCGCCGTTGCTCGTCAGGTACTGCACGTACTGCTGCAGCAGGCCGAGCCCGATGCCGCCGACGCACGCGGCCGACACCGAGGTGAAGCCCCCGACGGCCGCCGCGCCCAGGGCCAGCAGCAACAGCTCGGGCCCGAAGCCGGCGGCGTCGAAGCTGCCCCGGCCCGGCGCCAGGAGGATGGCGGTGACGGCGCTCAGCAATCCGGCGATGCCCCACGTCACCGCGCTCACCCGTCCGATCGGCACGCCACACAGCTCCGCCGCTTCGGGGTTGGACGCGGCGCCGCGAATCATCTTGCCCATCAGCGTCGACCGCAGGAACAGCCCGAGGGCGACGACCAGGAGCGGCACGACCGCCAGGATCATCAGGTAGTTGGCGTTCAACACGACGCCGCCGACCTTGACGTGGGCGTGGAAGGGGAGGGGGTAGCCCTGCAGCGTCAGCTTGTCGGGGCTGGGCCGGAAGGCGGGCACGAACGCCAGCGCCAGCAGGAGCTGGGAGACGCCGATCGAGACGAGCAGCAACGTCGCCGACGACGCCCGCTTCCGGAGCCGCCTGATGATCCACCGGTCGACGGCGAGCCCGGTGAGGACACCGATGGCGAGCACGATGGGGAACGCCAGCCACCACGACACGTGCCAGTCGAGGACGAACTTGGCGAGCAGGATCGCCGACACCGCGCCCAGCTGCGCGTGGGCGAGGTTGATGAAGCGGTTGGCCTTGTAGACGAGCACGAGGCCGACCGCGAGCAAGCCGATCGTCAGGCCGTTGATCGACCCGAAGATCAGCGTCTCGCTCATGAGAGAGCTCTGATCAACCCAGGCACAACACACTCCCCCCAGCAGGAGTTGCCTGCGAACTTAGTACGACATCGTAACAATTCGCCCTTACCGGCCGCCCCTCCTGCTTGCAGATGTCAGAGAGGTCAGAGAGGAACGAGCGGAGGCAGGGCCCGGCGCGCCAGGACCTCCCGGCCGAGCTCGCGGGTGAGGGTGCGCCCCGACCCGAGCAGCTGGTCGAGGACCAGGGCCCGGGCCAGGTAGCGGTGGAACGGGTGCTCGGTCGTGAACCCGATGCCCGCCAGCACCTGCTGGCAGTTGCGGATGGCGGTGCGGGTGGCCCGACCGGCGAAGCCCTTCGCCATGCGAGCGGTCTCGGGGAGCCCGTCGTCCCACGCCGCCCCGGCCAACGCGTCAGCCGCCTCCAGCACCACCAACACGTCGGCCAGCCGGTGCCGGACGGCTTGGAACTGCGAGATCGGCCGGCCGAACTGCTCCCGCCCCAGCGCATGTTCCCGGGCGAGGTCGAGCATCGTGCGCCCCGCGCCGAGCAACTCGTGAGTCAA
>JAFATL010000671.1 GCA_019243975.1 Actinomycetota bacterium
GTGATGCGCCTCGTCCTCGGCCTCTGACCACCGAACCCCCTCGCTTTAGCGCTTGAACTCGTCGTATGGCCGAGTTCAAGCGCTAAAGCGCGCTCAGGGGGCGAGGCCGGCTTCGGCGTCGCGGAGCAAGTCCACGAACGCTTCGGCCAGGTGGGGTGGGGCGCCGACGACGATGGCGGACGAGGGCGGGCCGCCTTCGAGGTCGCCCACCCAGGCGCCTGCCTCCTTGGCGATGAAGGCCCCGGCGCCGAAGTCCCAGGGGCCCATGCCACGCTCGTAGTAGCAGTCGACGCGGCCGTGCGCGAGTGAGCACAGGTCGAGCGCAGCCGAGCCGGCGCGGCGGATGTCGCGCACGCGCGGCAATACGTGGGTGAGCACTGCGGCTTGGCGAGCCCGTGCTTCGGGCTTGTACGCGAAACCGGTGGCGACGAGCGCGGTGGCGAGCGTAGGTGGGCCGCCGACGCGTAGCTGTCGGTCGTTGCAGAACGCGCCGTCGCCGCGCACGGCGCTGAACGTCTCGTCGTGCAGGGGATCTCGCACCACGCCGACGGCCGTCTCGCCGTCGACCTCGGCCGCGATCGACACCGAGAACGCCGGGTAGCCGTAGAGGTAGTTGGTCGTGCCGTCGAGGGGGTCGATCACCCAGCGCACGCCCGAGGTGCCGTCGTGCTGCGTGCCCTCCTCACCGAGCAGGCCGTCATCGGGGCGACGCTGGGCGAGAGCGGAGGTGATGAACGCTTCCGAGGCGCGATCCACTTCCGTGACCATGTCGGTCGAGCTCGACTTGGTGTCGACGTCGATGCGCGCGCCTGCGAGATGCTCGATCAGGATCTTGCCCGCACCCACCGCCAACTCGACAGCGAGGTCGCGCAAGGCGCGGAGGTCGGGGTCGGCAGGCACGCCGGTAGCGTAGGGCCGTGCCCGTCGACCTCCGCTCCGACACCGTCACCACGCCGACCGACGCCATGCGGCGGGCCATGGCCGACGCCGAGGTGGGCGACGACGTCTACGGCGAGGACCCCACCGTCAACGCCCTGCAGGAGGCGTTCGCGGCGCGTGTGGGGAAGGAAGCGGCGTTGTTCGTGCCGTCGGGGACGATGGGCAATCAGCTGGCGCTACGCCTACTGGCGCCGCCCGCCACCGCCGTGATCGCGGGACGACGCCAGCACGTGGTGATCTACGAGAACGGCGCGGGCGGCCGCAACGCAGGCGTGCAGTTCCAGACCGTCGACGACGACGACGGCGTCCTCGATCCAGACGACGTCGCGTGGCTGGTCGAGGCGGGCGACAACCACTGGGTGCGCCCTGGGCTCGTGTGCGTGGAGAACACCCACATGCCCGCCAACGGCTCGGCCTGGTCGCTCGAGGCCCTCGACGCCGTGAAGAGGGCGGCCGGGGAACTGCCCGTGCACATGGACGGCGCGCGGCTTTTCCACGCCGAGGTGGCGACCGGGGTGCCGGCGGCCGACTACGCCAGGCGGGCCACGACGGTGATGTGTTGCCTGTCGAAGGGACTGTGCGCGCCGGTGGGCTCCATGCTGGCCGGACCGGCCGACGTGATGGCGGCGGCACGCGACGAGCGACAGCGCCTGGGTGGCGGCATGCGCCAGGCGGGCGTGATCGCGGCGGCCGGCTTGGTGGCCTTGCAGCAGATGGTCGAGCGCCTGGCCGACGACCACGCCCGCGCCGCTCGCTTGGCGGAGGCCGTGGCCGATCGCTGGCCCGACGCCATCGACATCGAGCAGGTCACGACCAACATGGTCATCTTCGAGCACGCCAACGCGCCGAAGCTGCTCTCACACCTCCGGGCCGAGGGTGTGCTGGCGGGCACGATCGCACCGGGCGTCGTGCGGCTCGTGACGCATCACGACGTCGACGACGACGGCGTGGAGCTGGCCTGCAAGGCGGTGGCGTCGGCCCCCTGACGCGGCACGGGTTCGAAGGCACGCGTTGCCGTGCGCCGACCCCGGAGCTCCAACTCACCGACGGGCGCCCAGTGCGACGCTTCGTCGCCTGCGCTCTCGACGGACGTCCCGCTGGCCAGGACGCGCGAGGGCCGCTGCTTGGCCGCGTCGCACAGCCGCGACGCCTCGTTCACAGGGTCGCCGATGACGGTGTACTCGTAACGCTCGGCGGCGCCGACGTTGCCGGCCACCGCTATGCCGGTGGACACACCGATGCCCGCGTCGAGGTCGGTGGGCGCCAGTCCGTCGAGCTCGAGGCGCAGACGGCGGGCGGCGCGCAGGGCCCGGGCGGCGTGGTCGGGCTGGTCGGCGGGGGCGCCGAACACGCACAGAGCGCCGTCGCCTTCGAACTTGTTCACCCAGCCGCCCTCATCGCCGACGACGCGAACGACGCGGTCGAAGAAGGTGTTGAGGGCTTCGACGACCTGCGCGGGCGGTCGGTCCTGCGCCATCGACGTCGAGCCCATGATGTCGACGAACAGTGCACTCACCTCGCGCTGCTCCCCGCCGAGCTCGGCGCTGCGTTCGAGCGCTTGGCGCGCCACCTCCTCACCCACGTGGCGACCGAACAGCTCGCGCAGCTTCTCCCGCTCGCGCAGGCCGGCAGCCATCTGGTTGAACCCGGCCTGCACCAGCCCGATCTCGCCCCCGTCGTCGACGGGCACCTCGACGTCGAGGGTGCCCTCGCGCACTCGGCGAAGGCCCGCCCGCACCTCACGCAGCGGGTCGGCGACTGAGCGCGCCGCCACCGCCATCACCAACCACCCGATCACGAGCCCGAGCACCGCCAGCAGGGTGACCGCACGCGTGAGCTGGGTGCGATCGACCGTCGAGTTGCCGTTGAGGGCCATCACGATTCCGAGCAGCGGGATACCGGACCCGAGCGCCCACGACAGCATCAACCGGGGCCGCACCCCGACGCGAGTTCGTTCAGGGGGCTGGTCCTGCAGGGCGTAAGCCACGGCCGGGCGGAGCAACCGCTCGGCCAGCAGGTAGTTGAGGGCGGTCGTGATCAAGCCGCCGATCAGCACGCCGATGCCCGACGTCGCGCCCTGCCGCAGGTCGTGGCGGAACGTGTAGGTGTACACGGAGAACACCAACGACGCCGCGACCCACACGCCGAACACGAGCAGCGCAGTGCGCAGCGGGAGCGTGAGTGTCGTGCGCCGCTCGTACTCCGTGGGCGCACGGTCTTCGGCCAGCCACCGCCACGCCGGGGACATCAGCTTGTTGCCGACCATGAACGCGATCGGGAGGGCGACGGCCAGGAACACCAACAGGAGGAAGAACGTCATGTGGGTGTCGTGGGTGGCCCGGTTGGGCGGCGACTTGTACGGCGGCAACACGAACGTGAGGTAGAGGAAGTCGAGCGACGCCGCGATCCAGTTCGAGACCAGCAGCATCGTCGTCACCCGGGAGAACACCGATCGGGCCAGCCCCGGGCGATCGAGCCTCGCCTCCACGTCACGACGGTACCGGCACGGTGACCGGGACGCCGTGAGGCGCCTACAGTCCGCGCCGTGGCCGAGCTGGTGGAGACCGTGCCCGAGTCGGCGTTGGCGGTGTACGCGCATCCGGACGACTCGGAGGTGTCGTGTGGCGGCACCTTGGCGCGCTGGGCCGCGGCCGGGTGCCGCGTGCACGTGGTCGTGTGCGCTCGCGGCGACAAAGGGTCGTCCGACCCGAACGTGAAGCCCGACCAGCTGGCCAAGCGGCGGGCCAAGGAGGTGGCGGCGGCCGGCAAGGTGATCGGCGTCGCCGGCCACGACCTGCTCGGCCACGACGACGGCGAGCTGGTGAACGACATCGCCTTCCGGCGCGAGCTGGTCACGATCATCCGCCGGGTGCAGCCCGACGTCGTCGTGTGCCCGGATCCGACGGCGGTGTTCTTCGGCCAGAGCTACTTCAACCATCACGACCACCGCGAGGTGGGCTTCGCCACGTTGGACGCGGTGAGCCCGGCCGCCAGCAGCCCCCACTACTTCCCGGAGGCAGGGGAGGCCCACGCGGTGTCGTGCGTGTACCTCTCGGGCACGCTCGAGCCCGACGTGTGGGTCGACATCTCCGGGTCGCTCGACGTCAAGGCGGAGGCACTCCAGTGCCACCAGTCGCAGCTGGGCGAGACGGGGGAATGGCTCCGGCTGTTCGTGCGGGACCGAGCCGAGCAGAGCGGCAGGCAGGCGGGCGTGGCCTACGCCGAGGGGTTCCGCCGCCTTCAGTTGTCGCCCGGCTGACCTTCCACGCCTTCGGCCTGGATGCGCTTCCACTCGCCCATGGCCCGCAGCACGAGCACGGCCACGACGGCCACGCCCGCGCCCGCCAGTGTGGCCCCGACGATGGCACCGACTCCCTTCGGCGTGCCGCAGGCGCCGTGGCACGTGATGTCGGCGTAGGAGAACCCGATGAGAGCGCCGGCGATGCCGCCGACGACGATGGCGAGGAACGCCAGCACCCGTGCCTGCACGGAGGGCAGTGCCGAGTAACGACGGTCGGGGGCCACGGTCGGCATCGTAGAGTGCGCCGGTGCGCGTGCTCGTCTGCATCCCGACGTACCAAGAGGCGGACAACATCGCCACGATCCTTCGCCGTGTGCGAGCGTCGGTGCCCTCGGCCGACATCCTCGTCGTCGACGACGGCAGCCCCGACGGCACCGCCGATCTCGCCCAGGCGCTGGGCGAGGAGCTGGGCCAGGTCGACGTCCTGCGGCGCACGGCGAAAGCCGGTTTGGGCCCCGCCTACCGGGCCGGGTTCGCCGTGGGCATCGAGCGGGGTTACGACGCCATGGTCGAAATCGACGCGGACCTCTCGCACGACCCCGCCGCCCTGCCGGCGTTGCTGCACGCCGTGGAGGACGGCGCCGATCTCGCCATCGGCTCGCGTTACGTGCCCGGCGGCCACATCCCCGATTGGTCGTGGCACCGCAAGGCGCTCTCGCGGTGGGGCAACCGCTATTCGTCGGCCGTGCTCGGCCTCGGCGTGCGCGACGCCACCGCCGGCTACCGCGTGTACCGGGCCGAGATGCTCACGCGCATGGACCTCGACAC
>JAFATL010000377.1 GCA_019243975.1 Actinomycetota bacterium
CGGGGCCGGCGTCATCGCTGAGCCCGGCGTGGCCCGGCAGGCGTGCTCGTACCAGCCCCAGTCGAGCGTGCGCATCGACAACCTCACGCCGCGCGAGGCGATCGAGCTGGCCGGGCGCATCCGCGGTGGTCGCCGGTCGGAGATGCTGGCGCGCGCGGACCTGCTCTTGCAGTCGCTCGACTTGATGGAGTGGGCCGGCAAGCGTTCGCAGCTGTCGGGCGGTGTGGCGCGGCTGGTGGCGTTCTGCATGGCCGCCGTCGAGCCGGGGCGGGTCGTGATCCTCGACGAGCCCACCAACGATATCGATCCTCTGCGGCGCAAGCTGCTGTGGACACAGGTCCGCGCCTTGGCCGACAACGGTGCCGCGGTGTTACTCGTGACGCACAACGTGTTGGAAGCGGAACGCTGCGTCGACCGGCTGGCGATCATCGACCACGGCCGGGTGATGGCGCTGGGCACCCCCGCGGACCTCAAGACCGCCCTCGGCGCGCCGCTGCGGTTGGAGCTCGTACTCGAGCCCGGCGGCGATGCGCCGACCGGGCCGTCGTTCGCCCCGCCGCCCGTGCAGGTGGGACGGCGGGTGTTCGTCGACGTCGACCCTGGCGACGTTGCCGAGGCAGTCACGTGGGCCCGCGACCTGCAAGCGGTGCACGCCATCGCCGAGTTCGCGGTGGCGCCCGCGTCGTTGGAGGACGTGTACGTGCGCCGGGTGCAACCGGCCGAGGCCGACGAGGAGGTCGAGCATGTCGCGGCGGTGGGATAGCTACCGGCTGTTGCTGCGCTGGCAGTACCTGCGCTTCCGGCCCTTCTTGCCGATGCTCGTGATCATCCAGGTGCTGCTGGCCGTGGGCGTCGTGTACGGGCTGGCGTTCCTGCTCCCGCACATCGACCGCTCGACGGCGCTGTACCTGGCCACGGGCGCGCCGACGCTCACCCTGCTTATCCTCGGCTTGAACGTCGTGCCCCAGGAGGTCAGCCAGGGACGGGTGACCGGCAAAGTCGACTTCCTCAAGGCCCAGCCGGTGCCGCGGCTGGCGCCCCTCGCATCCGAAGTCACCTTCTGGCTGCTGGTGCAGCTGCCGGGCACGGCCCTGGCCCTGCTCGTGGCCGTGCTGCGCTTCCACATCGGTTTGCACGTCGGCCTGTCGGTGATCCCGGCGGTGGCGCTCGTCGCGCTGTCGGGTGCGGCGGTCGGCTACGCCATGGCGGCCACGCTCCCGCCCAACGTCACCAACCAGGTGACGTCGTTCCTGAGCCTGCTCATCCTGCTGTTCTCGCCGATCAACTTTCCGGCCAGCCGGTTGCCGATCGGGGCCCGGGTGGTCCACCGGGTCCTGCCGGTGCAGTACATGGCCGACGTGATCCGCGGCAGCCTCACCGGCAAATGGGCCGACTCCGCCGCCCTCGCCTTCGCCGTGGTGGGCGTGTGGTGCGCGGCCGGGCTGGCGCTGAGCTACCGGGCGGCGATCAGGCGGCAATGATGCAGGCCGTGGCCGTCGTCGACGAGATCACGGATGTGTTCCGGTCGGCCGGGGCGCGCGGCTACGTGCACGCCCGGCTGGTGGACGACGCCGGCGTGGAAGTCGGCCTCGACGCCGACACGCCGGTCGTGACCGCGTCGGTGTTCAAGGTGCCCGTGTTGCTCGAGCTCACCCGCCAGGCGGCCGCGGGCCAGCTCGACCTCACCGACCGGGTGCGCGTGCCCGCGTCGCGGCGCACGACCGGGCCGACCGGTCTGTCGGTGATGCTCGACGACGTCGAGGTCAGTTGGCGCGACCTCGCCTTCTTCATGATGAGCGTGAGCGACAACACCGCCACCGACGTGGTGATGGAGCGCGTCGGTGTCGACAACATCGCAGCCACGTTGGCGTCGCTCGGGCTGAAGGAGACCGCGGTCGACCAGGACTGCGCGGCGTTGCTCGCCGAGTTGGCGACCGATCTCGGCATCGACCTCGAGAGCGAGGAGCCCGTCGCCTTCACCGATCTGGACCCGGCCAAGGTGGCGGCCGCCCGGGCCCTGAACGCGGCGCACACCAACCGCACGACACCGCGCGAGATGACGGAGTTGTTGTCGTTGATCTGGGCCGACCGGGCGGGCCCAGCGGATGCGTGCGCCGAGGCGCGCCGCATCATGGCGCTGCAGGTCTGGCCCCACCGCTTGTCGTCGGGCTTCCCGGACGGTGTGGCGGTCGCGGGCAAGACGGGCACGCTCCCTGGCATCCGCAACGAGGTCGGCGTAGTCGCCTACCCCGACGGCGGCCGCTACGCCGTGGCGGTGTTCACCGTCGCCGACTCACTGGCGTCGCAGCAGCCGGCCATCGACGCCGCCATCGGCCGGGCCGCCCGCCTGGCCGTCGACGCGTTGCGGTCGGCCTAGGCCTTGGCCGGCGCCCACGGCTTCATCCACTCCGTCTCCGGCCACCCCTCCACGGCGGCCAGCAGCGGATAGAAGGTGGCGCCGTCGACCGACTCGCGCACGATGTCGGCGTGACCGGCGTGGCGCGCCGTCTCCTGGATGAGGTGCAGGAGCACCCACCGCACCGACCACGCGTCGATGTCATCCGGGAACCACGGCACGCCCTTGGGCACGGGCACCGCCTGGCCCAGGTCGGGGATGCCGGCGATGATCGACTCGGTCTCCTTGGCCGTCTCGTCGTAGCGGGCGATGACGTCGGCCAGCGTTTCGTCGGGCAGCAGCCGGAAGTTGTCGGCGTAGGTGTTGGGGTCGGTCTGGCGCGGCCGCTGCAGCACGGTGTCCATCCAGTTCCGTTCCACGTGGGTGACGTGTTTGATCAGCCCGCCAACCGTCAGCGTGCCCGCCGTCGACGCCGTGCGGGCCTGCTCATCCGTCAGTCCGTAAGCCGTCGTCTTGAGCCCATCGCGCTGCTGGGCCAGAAACGCCAGCAGTCCCTCTCGCTCATCAGCAACCGGCGGAACCGTTCCGGGCATTGGTGCCTCCCCTTGATCGTCGAATTGACGTCATCCTGCACCTCGAAACCGGCCACCCAATGGCCTGTTTCCGGCAGTGCGACCAACGTCACGGACGAGCCGCCCGTCTTGGCGAACTGACAGTGAAAACGGGACCTCTAGGGCCCGTTCTCACTGTCACTACGGCGAGGGAGTGACGGCCTTGCTGGTGCGGGTGGCGAGTCGGCCGCCGAGGTGGACGGCTTCGATCTCGCCGGCGGCGCCGCGGACGAAGTAGCCCTTCATGCCCTTGGCCGGTCCGTCGGGGACGATGTAGCGGTCGCCGTCACCGGCGAGCAGGCCGAGGGGGACGGGCGGCTGCTCGGGGACCTCCTCACCTTGCTCCCGGAGGAGCGCCGCCATCTCCGGCTTCATCTCGACCTGGGCCCACAGCCACCCCTCGCGGGCGGTGATGCTGGCCTTGGCGGCGATGGTCTCGTAGGTGCCGGTGTACTGCTGCAAGGCCTCGTCACCGAGCAACACCGCTTCGGGGTCCTTGTCGATGACGCCGATGTAGCTCTCGAGCGCCCACCGGAACAGCTCTTCCATCAGCTGCGGACCGTTGGGGGCGCAGTTGGTGAGCAGGGCGATGGCGAAGTCCTTCTCGGGCACCATGGCGAAGTCGGAGTGGTGACCGTTGGTGGTGCCGCCGTGTCCGACGAGGCGCACGCCGTCGATGTCGCGAATGAGCCAGCTGATGCCGACGTAGTCGCCGAGGGCGCTGCCCTTCATCTCCATCGTCGGCTGCTTCATGAGGTCGAGCAGCTCGCGGGAGAGCACCGTCGATCCGTCGACGCCCTTGCCGTCGCCGAGGTGGAAGCGCGCCCACTTGATCTGGTCGCCGGCGTTGGCGGAGATGCCGCCCGCGGGCGCGTTGCCCCGCGGCAGGGCCCACGGTCGGGCCACGTGGATGGAGCCGTCGGGGTCCTGACGGTGCCCGGCCGCGAACCGCCTCGTCATGATGTCGGTCATGAAGAAGAACGTGTGGTCGAGGCCGAGGGGATCGAACAGCAGGTCTTTGAGCGCCTGCTCGTAGGTGGTGCCTTGCGTCCGGGCGATGATCTGCCCGGCCACCGACAACGAAGCGTTGTTGTACGACACGACCGAGCCGAGCGGAGTCACCTGCTCGACGTCGGCGATTTTGGCCACGTACTTGTCGAGGGCGTCGTCGCCGTCGCCGGTGTCCTCCATCAGGTCGCCCGACCAGCCGGCCGAGTGGTTCAGCAGCTGCAGCACCGTCACCTTCTCGGCGACGCTGGGATCCTTGGTCTTGAAATCCGGCAGGTACGTGCGCACCGGCGCGTCGAGCGCCACCTTGCCCTGCTCGACCAGCCGCATGATCGCCGTGGCGGTGAACGTCTTGCCGGTCGACCCGAACTGGAACAGCGTGTCGGCGTCGACGGGCAGCGGGTTCTCCACGCTGGTCACGCCGTGGAACGCGTAGTGCTCGGCCCCGTCGTGGTACAGGCCGACGCTGACGCCGGGCACCTCGAGGGCGGTTCCGAGCTCCTCCAGCTTGGCCTGCAGGTCCTTCTCTTCCACGGGTCCTCCTGGGGACGCGGCCTAGTTGGCCGAGATGGTCTCGGTGCTCGCAGTCAGCGACTCGAGCACGTCGGGTAGGGGGTCGACGCCGATGCCGGGCCCGGTGGGCACCCGCAAGCGGCCGTCTTCGAGCACGAACGGGGCGGTGACGTCCTGGCTGAAGTAGCGGTCGGACGCCGAGGTGTCGCCCGGCAGGGTGAAGTTGGGCAACGCCGCCAGCGCCACGTTGGCGGCGCGGCCGATGCCGGTCTCGAGCATGCCGCCGCACCACACGGGGATGCCGTGGGCCGCGCACACGTCGTGGATGCGCCGCGCCTCGAGATAGCCGCCGACGCGGCCGGGCTTGATGTTGACGATGGCGCACGCGCCCAGCTCGATGGCCGCTGCCGCGATGCGCGCCGACGTGATGGACTCGTCGAGGCACACGGGCGTGCGGATGAGGCGGGCCAGCTTGGCGTGGCCGAGCACGTCCTCCTCGTCGAGGGGCTGCTCGATCAGCAGCAGGTCGAACGGGTCGAGCTTGGCCAGGTGGGGCGCGTCGGCGAGCGTGTACGCGGTGTTGGCGTCGACCTGCAGGAGCAGGTCGTCACCGAACTGCTCGCGCACGGCGCCGACGGGCTCGACGTCCCACCCCGGTTCGATCTTGAGCTTGATGCGGCGGTAGCCGGCGTCGAGGTAGCCCGACACCGCGTCGAGCAGGGCGGGCACCGAGTCCATGATCCCGACGCTCACGCCGGAGTCGACGGCATCGCGTACGGCGCCCAGGTGATCGGCGAAGCGCACGCCGGTGGCGCGCAGCTCGGCGTCGAGCACCGCGGTTTCCAGCGCCGCCTTGGCCATGAGGTGCCCCTTGACCGGGTGCAGGGCGGGGCCCACGGCCGCGCCGGTGACGGTGTCGAGCGCGAACAGCCGCGGCAGCAGGTGCTCGCGCATGACCGCCTGAGCCGCGTCGACGTACTCCGACGAGTACAGCGGCTCCTCCATGGCCACGCACTCGGCCCACCCCTCGGCCTCGGGGGTGATGGCCCGCACCAGCAGCACGTCGCGTGCCGTCTGCGTACCGAACGAAGTGCGGAAAGGCGACACCAGCGGCAGGCGAATGCGCCGCAGTTCGACGGCGTCGAGCTTCACGAGGTCTCCTTCACGAGGGTGTACCAGCCGTCGCGCGTCATGGCGGTGGCGACGTAACCGCCGCGAATGGCGGCCCCGAAGGTGTCGCGCACAGCGAGCCGCCACGCCGTGGCGACGGCGGGATCGGACTCACGCATGGCGGCATGGTCCTCGGGGATCCACGCCCGCAACACCGGCGCTGACGAGCCGTCGGCCACGGGCGTGCCGTCGTCGTTCGGGCGCAGGATGGCGGGCGCGCCTGCGCTGTCGACCGGAGGACGCGCCGGACCGTTCAGCAGCCACCGCGCCACCGCCCGGTCGGTGTGGTCGCCGGCGTTGATCTCATCCTGCATGTCGCCGTAGAAGTCGGGCTCGAACTCGACCACGACCGCGCCCAGCTTCGTCAGGTTGAAGTACGCGTTGCGTCGCACCAGCGGGTCGAACGTCCACTCGATCACGTCGATCCCGTGGGCCAGCGCCCACTCCCGCTGGTGCTGCTTGAGGTCGAAGCCGATGTGCGTGCCCTGGTGGGCCCGGGCCACGCCCGAGATGTGCGAGTGCAGATGCGGCTTCCCGTCGTGCAGGCCGATGAACCCCGCCGACACGGCAACCAGCTCCTCGCCCAGCCACGCCCCCGCCACGTAGTTGCCGGCGTGTGACAGGGCGCGCAGCGTCTCCGGCGCCAGCGGGTATTGACCGTCGGCGGTTCCCCAGATGCTGGCCAGGACGTCGGCGGCGGCCGCCAGCTCGTCCATGTCCGCGAGAGGTCGCACCACGGCTTGGGCCACCTCGGCTCTCATGCCTCAACAATGACAAGTTCGGCCCGGCGCTGTTCTGTGCCGCGGCCCAACCGGGGAGGTCAGCGCTGGGCCGACCCCACAGGACGCGTCAGCGCCCACCCCAGGTACCCGCCCAGGGCGATCAGCAGGAGCGGCAGCACGAGGATCACCGGGTAGGCGAAGCCGGGCCCGCTCACGGTGGACGCCGTGACGATCGGCTGCTGGGACTGGGCGATGATCTGCTGCACCGGCCCGGATGGCGCAGCGGCCGACAGGTCGGGCACGCCGGGGCCGGTGGTGAAGCCCTCGACGTTGGCGCCCTGGTCGGCCGTGAACCCACTGGCGTCGGACGGCGGCGGCTCGCTCGCCTCGGCGGGCGGCGTCTCGGGCGGGGGCGCCGTCTTGGCGTCGAGGTTGGTGCACGTGAGGGTGCCCGACGCCTGCTCGGCCAACCCGGCGGTGTTGGCGGGTGGCGGGAGCGCGTCCTGGACGACGAAGGTCTCCTGCACGATCGGGCCCACGACGCGCGTGTCCGCGGGCACCGGTGTGCCGGCGGCCGCCCCCGTCACCTGGTTGAGGGCGTCGGATGCTGCCTTGTCCGGGCTGCACTGCAGGCGCTGCCCGGGCAGAGGCACCGAGCCGCAGACGACGAGCACGGGCCCGAACACCGGCAGCACGTTGATCGGGAAGCCACCCGGGAGCGGCACCATGGCCTCGGCGGTGGGGACCAAGGCGGTGGCGAACGCGGCGTTGCCGCACTCGGGCGACACCACCGGCGCGATCACCTCCAGGGCCGGCTGCACCTGTTCGGGCGGCGGCGGGATGGGCGGGATGGGCGGGTCGATCGGCGCCGCGTGCAGCGGCCACATGAGCGCCATCATCGACACGCCGACCACGGCACCGATGCTGATCAGGCGGGCGCGCCAGTTCATGTGGTGCTCCCGCGATTCATGCCACGCCCCGCGCCGCGGCGAGCAGGTCGGCCGCGGTTCGCACCACGCGATCGAACTCGGCGCGCTCCAGAGCCTCGCGGCGGCGGCGCACCTGAATGATCAACAGCCCGAGCGCGAACCCGAGCAACGCCACGCCGCCGATCACGCCGGACACGATGTACGGCAGCTGCACGGAGACGACGAGCGACGCAGCGGCGCCTCGCCAGCCGATGATGATGCCGGCCAGCCCGGCCGCGGCCAGCACGACCAGCACCGTCACCGAGACGGTGTAGGGATCGCGCAGCGCGGCCCGCAGGCCTTTCACCGGCGCCGCCCCCGGCTGCTCTCCTCCATCGTCGCCTTGAGCTCGCCCAGGATGCTCACCATCTGGTCGATCTGGCGGTCGCGGTCGACGGCGTCACGCTGCTTGGCGGCCACGTTGACGATGGTAAGGCCGACCATCACCAACGCCAGACCGGTCAGGCCGGCCGAGATGACGTACGGCATTTGCAGGTACACCTGCGTCTCGCCCGCCACCTGGCCCCAGGCGATCATGATCAGGACGAACCCGGCGATGGCGACGGCCACGCCGATGAACGTGGGCGCGGGCGAGTTGCCCTTGAGCCACGTCGGCACACGCATCGACACGCGCGGCCGGCGTGACCGCCGTGCGGTTTCCAGCTCGGCCGGTTCGGTGGCGTCGTCGGGATCGACGGGAACCGAGGAGAGGGCGGCTGCGGTCTTGCTCATACGGGCTCCTTGCGACGGGAGGTCTTGGCGGCGGCGCCGTTCTTGCCAGCACCGGTGTCAGAACGTTCGATGGCGGCCACGCTGCCGCCAAGGTAGGCCTCGACGACGAGGGGATTGACGCGCACCTCGTCGGGCGGGCCCACGGCGATGACGCGGCCGGCGTCCATGGCCACGATGCGGTCGGACAGCCCCATGATCAAGGGGATGTCGTGCTCGATCACGAGCAGGGTGAGGTCGAGCTGCTCCTTGATGTCCTTGAGCAGGCGGCCCAGCGCCTCGGTCTCGCGCTGCGCGATGCCCGACGACGGCTCGTCGAGCAGCAGCAGCGACGGGCGCAGGGCGAGCAGGCAGGCGATCTCGGTGATGCGGCGGGTACCCGTCGACAGCTCCTGGATCTGCTTGTTGCGGTAGGCGTCGAGGCCCATGGCGCCGACGAGCTCGCGGGCGAGGCGGTCCTTGTTGCGCTCGGAGCCGTTGAGGCCCAGCGCCGACTTGAAGAAGCTGGTGGGGGACACGCGCTCGAACGACAGGCGAGCGGCGTCGAGCACGGTCATGGTCGGGAACAGTGCCGCGTCCTGGAACGAACGGATGAGACCGCGCTTGCCGCGCTCCTCGGGGCCGAGGTCCGACACGTCCTCGCCGTCGAACAGCACCTTGCCCCGGTCGGGACGGGTGAAGCCGCCGAGGAGCTCGAACGTCGTCGTCTTCCCGGCGCCGTTGGGCCCGATGAGGCCGACGATCTCGCCCGCCCGCACCTCGATGGACACGCCGTCGACCGCAGCCACGCCGCCAAAGCGCTTGGCCAGCTCGACGCCTTCGAGCAGCACGCTGCCCGTGGGGCGCAAGCGCTCGGCGCGCGCGGCCGCCGAGGGCAGGCCGCGTGCGGTGTCGACGGCCCCCTCCGTCTGGCCGGCCGTGGCCGTGGCTTCGGCCTCTTCGAAGTCGATGTCGTTGCGGCGCGCCACCCAGCGCATGTAGCGGGTGCGCAGCGGCTCGAGGCCTTGGGCGATGCCGCCCGGCAGATAGAGGATGAGCAGCAGCCAGCCCAGCTTCTGGGCCGCGAACCCGGCCGAGTCGAGGGGCAGGAAGGCGGGGATGCCGATGATGTAGAACGCGCCGATGAGCGGCCCGGCGAGCAGCGACATGCCGCCGATCACGGTCATGGCCACGACGTCGATGCTCGAGCCGACCGGATACGACGACGTGCCGATGCGGCTCAGCATGTGGCCGTAGGCGGCGCCCCCGATGCCGGCGATGAAGCCGGCGAGGAGGAACCCCTGCAACTTGATCAGGCGCGCCGGCACAGTGAAGGCGCGCGCGTTGTCCTCGTTGTCGCGCACGGCGACCAACAGGCGCCCGAGGCCACCGCGGCGCACGTTGCGGGCGAGGAACGCCACGATCACGAGCACCGCCAACACCCAGTAGTAGTACGCGCGTCCCGTCTCCAGGGCCTTGCCCAACACGATGGGCCGGCCCGGGTCGACGCCGTCTCCCAGGGCCCACGGTTGCTGCAGCACCCACGCGCTCGTCACCAACGCGAAGCCCAGGGTGCTGACGGTGAGGAGCAGGCCGCGTATTCGTAGGGCGGGCAGGCCGATGATGAGCGACACCGCGGCCGCGCCCAACCCCGCGTAGAGGAACGCGAGTGGGAACGCGCCGATGCGTCTGGACACGTGGTACGAGATCACCGCGCCGATGGCGCCGACCGCGAACTGGCCCAGGCTGAGCTGTCCGCCCAAACCGGTGATGACGCCGACGGACATACCGATGATGGCGAACGCCATGATGCTGGTGAGGATCACCGCGTTGGCGTTGGAGATGACCACCGGCAGCAGCGCGGCGATGAGCACCGACACGCCACCCACGACCCACGGCAGGATGCGCACCTCGCGCAGCCGGGCGATGGCCTCGGGGAGCGGCCGCCACCCCTGCACGGCGGCCCAGCTGCCCTTCTCCTCCTCGCGGCCGCCGACGCCGCGCTGGAGCAGGAGAGCGACGACGATCACCACGAACAACGCCACTTCGACCAGGCCCGAGCGCGGGTAGTTCCACAACAGCAGCTGCTCGGCCACGCCGATGCCGACGCCCGCGGCCAGGGCGGCGGGCAGGCTGGTCATGCGGGCGATGACGGCGCCAGCCATGGCCCGCAACAGGAGCGAGGGCCCGAACGACTCACCGGCGGTGAAGCCCTTCGACGGCAGCACGAGGATGGCGGTGAACGCCGAGACGATGCCGGCCAACGCCCACGCCAGCGACGACATGCGGCCGGCGAAGATGCCCGCCATACGGGCCGCTTCGGGGTTGGCCGAGGCGGCCCGGATGCCGAGGCCGAAGCGGCTGCGGCGCAGGAACACGGCGAGGGCGATCACCACGATCGGGCCGAACACGAGCATGCCCATGTACGCCTGGGTGAGGCGGAGGGCACCGAGGTTGAACTCGGGCAGGCCGGGCGGGCTCGGGTACTTGAAGCCGGCCGACGCGGTCGGGTTGAACGCCAGCGAGAAGAAGACGAGGAACTGCCCGACGCCGAGCGTCGCCACGATCGACATGAGGCGGGGCGCGTTGCGCAGGCGGCGCACCACTGCCACCTCGGCCAGAGCGGCGACGCCACCCGCCGCCGCGAAGGCGATCGGGATCGCCGCGTAGTACGGCACGTGCCACTTGATCACGGCGGTGCCGAACACGGCCGCACCGAAAGCCCCGACCTCGCCATGGGCGAAGTTGATGATCCGGTTGGTGCGGTAGACGAGCACGAGGCCCACCGCGAGGAGCCCGTAGGTCATGCCGACGATGGCGCCCAGCACGATCACCGGCAGCGGGATCGAGAAGCCGAAGGGCTGGATGGCGAACACGGGGTTCATCGCTTGCGTGCCGCCGTCTTCTTCGGGGCCGACGCCCCGCTGGCGCCCGCGCCTTCGAGGAACACGGCGCGCAGCAGGTCGTCGCGCGCCAGCAGCTGCTGGGCGGGACCGTCGAAGCGGATCTCGCCCTTCTCCATGAAGTAGGCGTGGTCGACCAGGTTGAGGGCGATGTTCACCGACTGCTCGACCAGCACCACCGCGGTGCCGTCGGCGTTGATGCGCCGCACCATCTCGAGCAGCTGGCCGACGATCACCGGGGCCAGGCCGAGCGACAGCTCGTCGATCAACAGCAGCTGGGGCCGCAGGATGAGGCCCTTGCTCAGGCCCAGCATCTGCTGCTCGCCGCCCGAGAGCGTGCTGGCGTTCTGGTTGCGGCGCTCGGCCAGGCGGGGGAAGGCGTCGAAGCAGCGCTCGATGGCGCTGTCGACGCCCTTGGTGTCGCGGCCCAGCGTGTAGCCGAAGCTGCGCAGGTTCTCGACCACGGTCATCGGGCCGAACACGGCGCGCCCGCCCGGGATCTGAGTGACGCCCAGACGCAGGCGGCGTTCGGCGTCGAGGAAGGTGATGTCGGTGCCGCGGAAGCGCACGCTGCCGCGCGACGGCAGGCCGATGCCGGAGATGACCTTGAGCAACGTCGACTTGCCGGCGCCGTTGACGCCGAGCAGCGCCACCATCTCGCCGTCGTCGACGGTGAAGTCGACGTCGAACAGCACCTGCAGCTGGCCGTAGGAGAAGTCGATGTTGCGGCAGGAGAGCATCGGCAGCCGGCCACCTTCACTGGTGACGCGGCGGATCTCCTCGTCCTCGATGACCTCGTCGATCATGCGGTCGAGGTCCTGCGCGACGAGGCGGCCCGTGGACATCAGGATCAGGGCCGAGGCGATGCCCGGGACGACGAGCGCCACCATCGTGCCGCCGATCCCGAAGCGCCGGTCGATGCCCGACAGGAACAGAGCGCCGATGATGCCCCCGACGCCGCCGAGGAAGATGCCGCCCAGTGCCGCGGTGTGGGGCCGCATGTGCGACGGCACCACCGACAGCTGGGCGGACTGCAGCGCCGGGTTCACGATGGCGATGAGAGCCTGTGACCCCGCGAAGCAGGCCACCATTCCCCAGAACCAGGGAGAGAGACCACCGAGGCCGATGAGCACGACCGCGCCGATGATCATCACCCCGGCCACGCGCAGCACCCGGCCCGGGTTGGCGCGGAACGCGGCCTCTCCCCGCCGGCCGAACAGCAACAGCGCAACGATCGATACCGCCGCGGTGCCCGCGAGGAACACGCCCCGGGCGCCCGGCCCCAGCCCCCACCGCTCGTCCAGGAAGAAGAACAGGAAGGTCTGGTAGGGGATGAGGAGGATGCCGAACACCGCCAGCGCGGCCATCAGCCGCCGAATGGTCGGGATCATCAGCACCCGGCGCACGATCTCGAAGAAGCGCAGCGACACGTCGTCGTTGGTGATCTCCGCTCCGCCCATGCCCTCGCCGTGGTGCTCGCGCACGGTGGCCCGGATCTGATCCGTGTCCCACTTGCCGTACCCCGGGTCGCGGAGCCGCACGGCCACCAGCGCGGCCAGCAGCGACACACTTCCGAGCGTCACGAACACGCCGCGCCAGGTGAGGGCGACGACGGCGGCGAGGAACGCGACCAGCAACGGCGAGATGACCTGGCCCAAGGCGGTGAAGCCCCAGTAGCCGCTCAGCACGCGCACGCGCGCTTCGGACGGGTACGAGTCGAGCAGCAGCGGCGGGTGCAGGGCGACGACGCTGCCGGTGCTGAGGCCGTCGGCGACGAGGACGAGCACGAGGCCCCACACGGTCAGGGTGAACCCGGTGCCGATGGCGAAGAGGCTCCAGATGATGCCGGTGACGATGCACAACATCGCCCGGCGGGCTCGACGCTGCGAGAGCGCTGCCACTGGTAGCGGCGCCAGCGCGACCGAGAGCGTCTTGAGGGCGATGATGCCGCCGATGACTCCCTTCCCGATGCCGAGGGCCCGGCTGATCTCGGGGGTGAGGACGGCGAATGCATAGGTCTGGAAGAGATCGACCACGCCGAGCAGGCCGATGGCGACCATGGGGTAGATGCCGAGGTGGTACATGGCGAGCGTCTGGCGCAGCGGCGGCGGCTTGTCCCCCGGATCACCCGTGACCCCCAATGCCCGCCGGGCCTGCTCGCGCACCTCGTCGCGCGAGTGCTCGACTTCGTCGACCAGCGCCTCTTCGGCGCGCACCTGCGCCAAGTGGTCGAGCTCCTCCGGCGCTGCACCCTTTCGGCGCGTGCGGGTGGCCACTACTTCTTCTCGCCCTTCACCTTGAACAGCACCGACCACGCTCCCTCACCAACGCGCTTGCCGTCCGGGCCGAGCAGCACCACCGTCAGCTCGTGCTGTCGCGTCGAGCTGCCGATGAGCCGGCTCACCTGTTCCACCCGGAACGTCTTCTCGGTCGTCTGGTACACGCTGTGCTGGGCGAGGAAGTCGGGCTTGGCGCAGAGGGCGGCGCCGGTGCCCTTGCAGCTGCGGTCTCCCCGGAACGGCCACGCCAGCGACCGCCCCGACGGCTGGGGGGCCCGGTCGACGAACACGCCGAAGGATCCCTGGCCGTCGCCAACCGCGAAGTTCTTCACCGTCCACTCCACGGTGAGAGGAAGCGTGATCGTCTTGCGGTCGTCGGGGCGCACGATGTCGACGCGCTTGTCCTGCGCGAAGGACAGGCCGCTCACCCCACAGCCAGTCAGCATCAGCAGGGTGGCGGCCGCGAGTGCGAGGGGGGTGAGGCGGCGGGGCACCAGACCGCTAAGTATGACCATGCCTACGGCAGCGGGGCGGCCGGGCCCGAGTAACGGAAGCAGGAACAGGAGGCCACCCAGGCCCACGGTCGGTACTCGGCCGGGGCGTCCCGGCGCGAGGCCGAGAAACCGGTGCGGCCGTCGAGCGTCGACACGCTGCCGTAGCTGGTGCCGAGGGCCGCGATGGCGGCGACCACGCCGCGCCCGTTGGCATTGCCATGGGTGGCGGTGAGCGCGGCCTCGTAGAGGAACAGCGCCTCGCACGAGGTGTACATGCTGACGAAGTCGTTGTACTGCGACGGCGCCAGGCCCTGGGTCTTGAGCAGAGCGAGACAGCGCTGCTGGCCGGGCGTGAGCGGAGGCTGGTTGGCGCTGTCGACGTCGGCGGGCGGGAACCAGCCGAACCCGTACATGTTGGCGGCCTGGTCGGCGGGCACGTTGGCCTCGATGGCGGCGCCGCCGCTCGTCGACGTGAGCAGGTATCGGGGGTGCCAGCTCTGGCTCTCGGCCCCGGCGGAGAACACGACCACCGGGACGCCTTCGGCCACGACGGTGTCGACGCCCTTTGAGCGGAACGCCAGCACCGCGCCCTGGATCTGGTTGGCCACCGCGCCGATGTCAGTGGCGCCCGCCGTGCAGCTCATCATGGCGGTGGCCACCACGTTGATGCCCGCGCTGCGGATGTACGGCTGCGTCGAGCGCTTGTCCGCCCGGACTTCTTCCGGGCAGTCGTCGAGCAGCAGGCCGACCTTGTTGGCCTTGGTGAGCAGGCCGTGGTCGACGGCGCCCTTCAGTTGCAGCACGTAGCGCCGGTCGTCGGTGAGGTGCGACGTGCCGACGAACAGCGGGTACTGCTCGAACGTGGTGATGTCGCCGACGGCGTAGCCACCGTCGAGGTGGGGGATGCCCGCCTTGGCCAGGCACCCTTCGAGGGATGCGAACAGGCCGAAGGCGTAGCCGAGCACGGCCGCCACGTGATGGTCCTGGGTGAAGTTCTGGCACGCCGCCGCGAAGTCGGTATCCCAACTGGCGCTGGCGGTGTCGGTGTCGGAGATGACCGGCACCAGCTGCCGGCCCGCGATCCCACCTTTGGCGTTCATCGCCTTCACCAGTGCCTCGAAGACCTCGCGCGGCGCGTATGTCTCGCCGGTGTTGAGGCCGAAGGCGCTGGCGTTGCCGGTCTTGGTGTTGAGGAAGCCGACCTCGAGGGGTCCGGTGGTCTGGGCCGCGGTTGCGCTGCTGCTCTTGCTGCTGGAGCCGTTGGCTGCGCTCGAGCCGGTTCCGCGGCTGGCTGAGCTCGCACTCGCCGCGCCGCTCGCGGCGTTGGTCGACGATCCGGGCGCCGCGTCAGCGCCGGCGGCGCTCCCGCCGTTGAGCTCGTCACCGCCGGCCCCCGATGCCACGTTGCCGGCGCCGCCGCTCGCCACCGGTGCGCCGTTGCGTTGTTGCACGGTGCTGCCGCACGCGGCCAGCAGGAGCGAGCCGACGACCAGGAGGACGCAGACGCGGCGCGACATCACGCGCCGGCCCGCTGCGTGGCGGCCAGGGCGCGGGCGTCGGCCAGACCGGTGACCACCTCGGTCTCGTAGTCGCGGCACGACGGGGCCAAGTTGGTCAACGACATGGTCGCGTGCAGGTGGCCGTCCCACACCGTGCAGCGGACCGGAACGCCGGCATCGGCCAGCGCCGCCGCGTAGCGCTTGCCCTGGTCGCGCAGCATGTCGCATCCCGCCACGGTGACGATCGCCGGGGGCAGGCCCGACAGGTCGGGCGCCAGGAGCGGAGACACATAGGGATCGGCGGGGTCGGTGTCACCGACGTAGAGCTCGACCGTCTTGCGGACGTCGTCGAGGTTGAGGCCGAAGCCGCGCCCGAAGGTGGCGATGGCCTCGTCGTCGGGAATGGTGAGGTCGAGGCCCGGGACGTCGAGCCACTGGGCCACCAGCGTGGGCCCGCCCCGGTCGCGGGCCATCAGCGCCACCGCGGCGGCCAGGTTGCCGCCCGCCGACTGACCACCGACGGCGACGTCGGCCCGGTCGATGTCGAGAGCGTCGGCGTTGTCGACCACCCATGCCAGCGCCGCGTAGCAATCCTCGGCCGGCCCAGGGGCGGGGTGCTCGGGTGCGAGCCGGTAGTCGACCGATGCCACCACCGATCTGGTGACCTCGGCCATGCGCCGGCACACGACGTCGGTCTGCCATGCGCTGCCGAGGGTCCATCCGCCGCCGTGGATGTACACGAGAACGGGAAGGGGCCCGTCGCCTTCGGGTCGGTGGACGCGCAGGTCGATGGCGCCGCCTTCCACCGCGACCTGGTGGACCGTCGTCGTGACCGACGGCGCCTCGGGCACGTACATCGACGTGAACATCACCACCTGCTCGTCGGACTGGGCCCGCAGGCCCGGCAGGTCGGAGAAGTCGAACGGCGGGGCGGCCCCGCTGATGAGGAGCACGGGCTGGAGCTCGGGCAGCACGAGCGTGGTCGGGTCAGCGGTCATCGGGTCTCCTTGTCACCGCCCTGCTGGGCGGGCTTACACGTGCAAGTTAGCTTGCACGTGTAAGTTGTCAAGGGTGAGCCGACGAGCGACTGCGGCCGACGTGGCATCCCGGGCCGGCGTGTCCCGGGCGACCGTGAGCTACGTGCTGAATGGCACCGCCAACCAGACGATCTCACCGCGCACCACCGCGGCCGTCCTCAAAGCAGCCGAGGAGCTGGGATACCGGCCCAACCCGTTCGCCCAGTCGCTGAAGCGGGGCCGGGGTGGCACGGTGCTGCTGCCGCTCCCCGAGGCGCCCCACGTGATGGTGCTGGCGGCAGGCATCGATGCCTGTGCCGCCGCCCTGGCCGAGCACGGCCTGACCCTCGTGACCGACGTGACCCAGTACCCGTCGGCGGCCAGCCGCATCGACGCGTGGATGCGGCTCCATCCGGCGGCCGTCATCGACCTGTTCCTGCCGGCGGGCGACCCTGCGGTGGTGCCGTTGCGCGAGGCGGGCGTTGCCGTGCTCACGTCGACTGCTGCGCCCGTGGGCGACGCCAGCGCCGCCGACATGATCGCCTACGAGGCTCGCAAGACACAGCTCAACTACCTGCTGGAGCGCGGGCACCGTCGCGTCGTCATCGCGGGGCCGTCGGCCCCCATTCCCGCCCACGAGCGCGTCCGGCGCAGCTGGGCCGCGGCCGCCGGGAAGGCGGTGGGCGCCACGGTGACAGCCCGGCGCGCCGATTTGAGCCGACGGGGCGTCGACGCGATCGCGGACGGCTGGCGCAGCGGCGCCCAGCAGCCGGACGCGGTCGCCGCGTTCAACGATGACTTTGCCGTCGCGCTGCTGAGCGCCTTCGCAGTGCGGGGGATTCGCGTGCCTCAGGACGTTGCGGTGATCGGCGTCGACGACATCCCGTTGGCGGCCGCGTGCACCCCGACGCTCACGACGGTCACCTCCGACGTGGCGGCGTGGGGCCGCGCCATCGCCGGCCGGGTGTGCGACGCGCTGGAAGGAAGCTCGGACGTGGTGCCCGTCCCACTCTTCGACACGAGCGTCGTCGTGCGCGAGTCGGCGTAGCGGTTCGGTTAGCGCGCCGCGATCCACAGGTCGCGCTCCGTGGCGGCCCAGTCGTCGACGAGCCCGCCGGTCGTGTCGAACTGCATGGCGGAGCGGGTGGCGCTGTCGTAGGCGGGCCAGCCGGGGTCGCCGGTGGTGGCGAAGTCGACCCACGCCTTGTGCATCCGGTCGGCCAGCTCCTGCGGAGGGGAGTCGCCCAGCGGGTTCTCGTGCTCGGGATGGTTCTTCACGAACGTGGTGAGCCCGTCGAACACGAACGGCAGCTCGAGGGCGTGGGCGGAGCCCATGAACGGCAGCGACGGGCTGGCCCACGTGAACTCGTAGCCGTAGGTGCGGCCGGTGCCGCCGGCGGATGCGTGCGCGTCGAGCAGGTCGATGGCCGGGCCGCGGAAGGCCCAGTCGGTCCACGCCGCCATCAGCAGCTCAGGGTCGGCCGCGTCGGCCCGGGTGGTCCGCCGGTACACGTCCAGGTCCTGCATCGTCACGCCAAATGCCTCGAGCGCAGCCGCCAGCCAGGTGGGCTCGAGGTGGTCGAGCAGGCCGAAGGGCTGCATGGCGAACGTGGCCTCGTCGCGCGTGCACCCGGCCATGAGGTCGACGTCGCTGTTCATGCCGCCGCGCAGCGCGGTCACGACGTCGGCGGGCAGCGTCTCGTGCTGCACCGGGCGGAACGGGCTGATGAGGAACGACTCTGTGCCCCAGAAGGCCGGCGAGATGTACTCGAACGCGAACATGACGACGCCCGCCAGCAACGCGTCGACATCGAGGTCGCGCAACCCGTCCGGCGTGGGCGGGCGGTCGAACAGCTCGCCGGCCCGGGCCGCAATGCGCGTGGCCAGCTCGGCCGACGCCAGCACCCGCGTCGACCCGCTCTGCGGGATCGCTCGGTGGAACAGGCCACGCGCTGCCGGCATGGCCAGCAGGTGCATGACGCTGACTCCGCCGGCCGACTGGCCGAAGATCGTGACGTTGTCGGGGTCGCCGCCGACATTAACAAAAATATCGCGCACCCACTCGAGGGCTGCGACCTGGTCGCGCAGGCCCAGGTTGGCGACGTCGCCGCCCAGGTAGAGGAACCCGTCGACGTGCATGCGGTAGTTGACCGACACGTACACGACGCCGTCGCGGGCAAAAGCGGTGCCGTCGTGGGCCACCGCGCTTCCGGCGCCGGTCATGTAGCCACCGCCGTGGATCCAGACCATGACGGGCAGACCCGACGCGCCGGGGTCGGGCGTCCACACGTTGAGGTTGAGGCAGTCCTCGCCGATCTCCGTCGGGTTGAAGTAGCCGTTCCGGAGCGGGTCGGGGTCGAGTGACTTCTGCGGGTAGGCGGAGCCGAACTGCGACGCGTCGCGCACGCCGTCCCACCGCGCCGGCCGCTGGGGCGGCAGGAAGCGGTTGGCGCCGAACGGCGGGGCCGCGAACGGGATGCCCTTGAACACGGCCACCCCGTCGGACACGACGCCGCGCACCCGCCCGGCGGTGGTGGCGACCTCGGGGCGGTCAGTGGACGCCACGGTCGCCCTCCTGCCAGTAGCGAGCACGCAGCTCACGCTTGAGCACCTTGCCGGCGCCCGAGACCGGAAGGGCGTCGACGAACTCCGCCGTCCGGGGCGCCTTGTACCCGGCGATCAGGGTCTTGGCGTGCTCGCGCAACTCCTCGGCCGTGGCGCTGGCACCGGGCTTGAGCACGACGACCGCGTGCACGCGCTCGCCCCACTCGTCGTCGGGGACGCCGATGACCGCGCAGGCGGCGACGGCGGGATGCTGCGCAACTGCGTTCTCGACCTCGGCCGAGTACACGTTCTCGCCGCCCGAGATGATCATGTCCTTGATGCGGTCGACGATGAAGATGTAGCCCTCGTCGTCCATGTAGGCGCCGTCACCGGTGTGCATCCAGCCGCCGCGCAACGCCTCGTCGGTCTCGGCCTGCTTGTTCCAGTACCCCCGCATCACATGCGCGCCGCGGACGGTGACCTCGCCGACCGTGCCGCGCGGGACCTCGTTGTCGTCAGTGTCGACGATGCGGACCTCGCTGTGGGCGGCGGCCCGGCCGGCCGAGCGCAGGCGGGTGCCGGCGCGGTGGTCCTCACCGGTGAGCACCGTGGCGATCGGCGACAGCTCGGTCATGCCGTAGGCCTGCACGAAGTCAGCCTGCGGGAACGTCTTCATGGCCCGCTCCAGCAGGGCCTCGGTGATCGGCGACGCGCCGTAGAGCACCGTGCGCATGCTGCTGAGATCGTGGTCGGGCGTGGCCGGGTGGTCGACGAGCATCTGGATCATGGTGGGGACGAGCAGCGCGTTGGTGACGCGGTGCGTCTGGATGGCGGTCAGTACGGCCTGCGGCTCGAACATGGGCACGATCACGTGGGTGCCACCCACCATCGACTGCATGACCCAGGCGGCCAGGTCGGCCAGGTGGAACATCGGCGCGGCGTGGAGCAGCTGGCCGCCCGGGATGACGATCTGGGTGGTGGCCTGACTGCCGAGGGCCGACGTCACCATGTTGGTGTGGGTCAGCATCACGCCCTTGGGGAACCCGGTGGTGCCGCCCGTGTAGAAGAGCCCGGCGATCTCGTCGCCGCCGCGCATGGCGTCGTCGATCGGTGACGCGCCCTCGATCAGCGCCTCGTAGGCGAGCATTCCGTCCGGTGTGGGGTCGTCGCCCATGTGCACCACGGTCGTGAGGCCCGGGTGGCCGTCGCGGATGGCGGGCACGGTTGCCGAGAACGCGTCGTCGACGAACAGGATCGCCGTCTCCGACTCGACGAGCGAGTACACGATCTCGGGTGGGCTCCACCGGATGTTCACCGGGTTGAGCACGCCGTTGGCCCACGGCACCGCGAGCAACAGCTCGGCGTAGCGGTCGGAGTTGAGCGAGAGGATCGCCACCCGCTCGCCGTCGCGCACCCCGAGATCTCGGAGCGCTCCGGCCATTCGGGCCACGCGCTCGCCCTGCTCGGCGTACGTGCGGACGCGGTCGCCGAAGATCGTCGCCGGCCGATCGGGCGTCTGTTGGATGGCGCGGTGCAGCGCTTGGGTCAGGCTCATGGCAAGGTCCTCACGATGGGATCGGGACGACGGTCGGGCGGTACGTGTAACAAGAGCAGCCGCCGTCCCACGCGAAGTAGCGCGCCACGACCGGCGCGTCGTGCTGGGTGCGGCTGAAGGTGGCCTTGCCGTCGAGCAGCAGGGCGGCCGTGTAGCTGGAGCCGAGCGCCTCGATGGCGGCCACGACGCCAGGACCGGTGGTGTTGCCGCGCGTGGCCTTGAGCGCCAGCTCGTACACGAACATGGCGTCGCACAGGTTGAACGCGTAGAGGTAGTCGGTCGCCGCTTTGAGCAGCACGCCCTTGGCCTTGAGCATGTTGATGCAGCGCTGCTGGGTGGCGTTGGTGCCCGGCCACTGCGGCGGGTTCACGTCCTGGGCGGGCATCCAGCCGTAGCCGTGGAGGTTGGCGGCCTGGGCGGGCGGGATCTGACCCGCCAGCACAGCCGCATTGGCGAGCGACGACACGACGTACTTCGGGTGCCAGCTCTGCGCTTCGGCCGCGCTGGCGAAGATGAGCACCGGCGGCCCTTCGGACACGGCGTTGAACATCATGGCGTCGACGCCGGCCGACCGGAACTGCAGCACGATGTTGCCGGCCTGGCCCGCGGCTGCGCCCGCGTCGCCCGAGCCCCGGGCGCACGCGATTTCCGCCGTCTTCACCACGTTGAGGCCCTTCGACTTCATGTAGGGCTCGGTGACCTTCGTCCACGCCCGCTCGGTGCCGGGGCACGAGTCGTAGAGGACGCCGATCTTGCTGGCCTTGGTGAGCACGCCGGTGGCGATGGCGCCGTCGACCTTGGCCAGCGACCGCCGTTCGATGCGTGGCGTGGACAGCGGGATCAGCAGCGGGTACTGCTTCATCACTTCGGCGTCGGGAACGTTGAACGTGGTGCTGAGGTGGGGGACGTTGCGCTTGGCCAGGCAGCCCTCGAATGCGTCGTCGTGGTTGAACACGTAGCCGAGGACGGCAACGACCTTGTTGTCCTGCGTGAACTTGGCGCACGCCGCCTCGAAGTCGGCGTCCCACGACGTGCTGCCCGTGTCGGTGTCGGCGTAGACCGGCACGATCTTGCGACCGGCGATGCCGCCTTGGTCGTTGAACGCCGCAACCAGCGCGTCGTCGACGTCGCTCTCCGACACGCTGTTGCCCAGCGAGGCGCCGAAGGCGGCCGCGTTCGACACGCCCGTGCGCACGATGCCGATCTGGATCGGACCCGTCTGGGCACCGCCGCCCGACGTAGCCTGGCCGGTCCCGGTGCGCAGGCTGGTCGCGGTGCGACTGGTGCCGGAGTTGGTGGCGCCCGCGCCCGTCGAGCCGATGGCGTCGGTGCCCGCCCCCGCGTCGCCGGAGCCGGATGCGTCGAGGTTCTGGTCTGACCCCGATGCGCCGAGTCCGCTCCCTGCGCTGCGGGCCGCGGCGGCGCGTTGGGCCGCCGGGCTCACCGTGCTGCCGCACGCCGTCAGCGCGACGAGGGCGGCGGCCACGACAAGGGCCAGCGTCGTGCGAGTCCTCACAGTCCCAGAACCTCCAAGCTCAGCTGCACGAGGACGTCGTCGGTGCCCGCGCGGGCGCGACCGTCGTCGTGGACGTGATCGTTGAGGAGCGCCACCGCGCCCTGGACGACGAACCGCGCCTCGGCGGGGGTGAGGTCGCCGCGGGCCGCCTCCAGCAGCCGCACCCACTCGGCCAGGTACTCGTGCTGCACCCGGCGAATGGCGTGGCGCTCGTCGTCAGGCAGGTAGATGGTCTCGCTCAGGAACACCCGCATCAGATCGTCGTGCTGCCGCAGGTGGTCGACGTAGGAGCGCACGACGAGCCGGAGCGTGGTGGCGGCGTCGCCCCCGGCCGCGAACGCCTGCGACACCCCCAGCTGCAACCACTCGGCGCCCCGGTTGAGGATCGCCATCAGCAGGTCGGCTTTGCCGGCGAAGTGCTGGTACACGCTCGGCCCGGTGATCCCGCTGGCGGCGCCCACGTCTTCCATGCGCACGTCCGCATAGCCTTGGCGGCCGAACAGCTCGATGGCGGCCGCGAGCACTGCTTCTCGCCGGGACGCCCGCTCGGCGGGGGCGGAGTCGTCGAACTCGACGGCCGGTGCCGTGCCGGCGGGTCGCGGGAGGGCGGGACTGGCGAGCGCCGCCCCCGCCATGCGCGTGAGCAGGTCTTCGCCCGCAGGTCGGGGCAACACCACGGCGTGGTACGAGGGGCTGGCCAGGACCGCGAACGCGCCCCGGGCGAGCACATCGGCGTCGTCGGCCGTGAGATCGGGCCGGTTTGTTCGCAGGGCCGAGGCGATGGTGGCGACGACGGTTTCGGTGCGACGGGAGATCTGCGCCTGATCGGCGTCAGGCAAATGGCGCGCCTCCCGCTGCACGAGGACGCCGAGGTTGCGCGACTCGAGCATCACCGCCGCCAGCCCGGTCACCAACGCATCCAGGTCTCCTTCGGGTTGCTCGTCCGCGGTGTGCTCGAGCCGAGCCAGCCCGTCGGAGACCACGTGGGCCAGCAGATCCTGCTTGTTGGCGAAGTGCCGGTAGATGGCCCGGCCGGTGATGCCGACGGCGCCGGCGATGTCCTCGATGCCGACGCGGTGGTACCCGAGCTCGCGGAACATCCCGCCCGCGGCGTCGGCGATCTGCGCCTTCCGGTCACGGGGCCGCTTGGCCGTGCCGGTGGGCCCCCTCTCCGCCACTACCACCGGACGGACCCTAATCTTGATGTACTTCTTGGTCAAGAGGCTTGTGAAATAGGCGCATCTGAGGCAGATCGTCACCTAATGCTCATGGACATGGAGCGACCGGTAGCGTCGCGGTCATGGCGACAACCGACGCCTTCCTGCACGAGGTCTGGGAGCGCGACGTCGTGCCGACGCTCACCGACTACGTGCGCATCCCGAACAAGTCGCCGGCGTTCGACCCGGGGTGGCGGGAGGCCCGGCACATGGACCGCGCCGTCACCTTGGTGGAGGAGTGGTGCCGGGGCCGGGCCATCCCGGGCCTGACGGTCGAGCGACACGAGCTCGACGGCCGCACGCCGGTGTTGGTGATCGAAGTGCCGGCGACCGGCACCGCCGGCGGGGCCGGGAACGGCAGCCGCGCCGGCAATGACACGGTGCTGCTGTACGGGCACGTCGACAAGCAGCCCGAGATGGCGGGCTGGCGCGAGGGGCTGTCGGCGTGGGAGCCCGTGCGGGAAGGCGACCGCATCTACGGGCGGGGCGTGGCCGACGACGGCTATGCGGCGTTCTCTGCCCTCACCGCCATCGAAGCGCTGCACGACGCGGGCCGACCGCACGCGCGTTGCGTCGTGGTCATCGAGGCGAGCGAGGAGAGCGGCAGTCCCGACCTGCCCGCCCACATGACGGCGCTGGCCGACCGCATCGGCGCGCCCAGCCTCGTCATCGGCCTCGACTCGGGGTGCGCGACCTACGACCGCCTGTGGGTGACGTCGTCACTGCGCGGCCTGGTGGGTGGGACGCTGCGCGTCGACGTGCTGGCCGACGGCGTGCACTCGGGCGCGGCCGGCGGCATCGTCCCGTCGAGCTTCCGCATCATCCGCAAGCTGCTCGAGCGCATCGAGGACGCCACCACCGGCGAGATCCTGCTGCCGGCGTTGCACGCCGACATCCCGCCCCATGTGCACGCGGCCGCAGTGGCTCTGGTCGAGGAACTGGGCCCCGGGGCGGCAGGCGAGTTCCCGATGGTCGACGGCATGCGACCCGCCACCTCGGATGCGGTCGAGCGCGTGCTCGCCGGCACGTGGCGGCCCCAGCTCGCGGTCGTCGGCGCCGACGGCCTGCCGCCGGCGGCCAACGCGGGCAACGTGCTCCGCCCCTTCACTGCGCTGTCGCTGTCGTTCCGGTTGCCGCCCACCGTCGACCCGGCGGCGGCCCAGGCGGCGATCAGCGAAGCACTCGACGGCGAGGCGCCCTACGGCGCGCAGGTTCGCTGGCGAGCCTCGGAGGGTGCGTGGGGGTGGGCGGCCCCGCCCACCGCGCCGTGGTTGGCCGCCGCTTTGGACGAGGGATCGACGGCTGCGTTCGGCAAGCCGGCCCGGTTCATGGGCGAGGGGGGCACGATTCCGTTCATGGCGATGCTCGGCGAGCAGTTCCCCGACGCGCAGTTCGTCATCACGGGCGTGCTCGGGCCCGAGTCGAACGCCCACGGCCCCAACGAGTTCCTCGACCTACCGACTGCTGAGCGCGTCACTGCGTGCGTGGCCGACGTGCTCGCTGCGCACGCCCAACGAGAAGGCTGAATCCGTGAGCGACGCGCCGCCGCAGGAGATGGTCGACCTCCTCGCCGCCCTGGTGGCGGCCGAGTCACCGTCGTCCGAGCCTGACGCGGTCGCTGCTTGTGCCCGTCTGGTGGCCGACGCCGGCGCGTCGTTGTTGGGTGACAAGGCCGAGGAAGTCGTCGTCGACGGCCGTACGCATCTGCGGTGGCGGTTCGGGCCGGGCCCCACGCGGGTCGTACTCGTCGGACACGTCGACACGGTGTGGCCGCGCGGCACGATCGACCGGTGGCCGTTCTCGATCACCGACGGCATTGCCACCGGGCCGGGCGCCTTCGACATGAAGGCCGGGATCGTGCAGTTGCTGTACGCATTGGCGGCGGTCGACGATCGCGACGGGATCACCGTGCTGCTCACCGCCGACGAGGAGATCGGTTCACCCACGTCACGCGCCCTCATCGAAGACACCGCGCGCGGCGCGGCCGCCGCTTTGATCCTCGAGCCCAGCGCCGGCGCCGCCCTCAAGACGGCGCGCAAGGGCGTGTCGAACTACCAGGTGATCGCGCGCGGCCGCGCCGCCCACGCCGGCCTCGAACCGGAGAAGGGCGTCAACGCGGCGGTCGAGCTGGCCCACGTGGTGGTGGGGCTGTCCGCCCTGGCGCAGCCCGACCAGGGGACCACCGTGACCCCGACCGTCGTGCACGCGGGCACTGCCACCAACGTCGTGCCTGCGGAGGCGACCCTCGACGTCGACGTGCGCGCTGCGACTCCCGACGAGCAGGACCGGGTCGACGCCGCGTTCCGTCGCCTCACGC
>JAFATL010000384.1 GCA_019243975.1 Actinomycetota bacterium
GCGATCCACAGCGTCGGTCGCAAACCGAGGGCGCGCGCCAATACGCCGCCGATCACCGCGCCCAACGGCAGCGTGCCCCACACCATGAACCGCATGGTTGCGTTCATGCGGCCCTGCAACCGTGCCGGGCAGATGGCCTGGCGCAGGCTGACCTGGTTGACGTTGTAGACGACGCTGCCCGCCCCCGTGACCGCCTGGGCGACGACGAGAAACGCGATGGCCGTGCCTCGCGAGTCCTGCGGTGCGAGTGGGATCAGCAGCGGGGCGAGACCGCACAGCCCGATCGAGCCGACGATGGCGGGACCCAGGCCGATGCGGCGGGCGATGGCCCCCGAGCCGAAGGCGCCGGCCAGCACGCCCACGTTGCCGATCACGAAGACGAGGCCGATCAGCCCCGGTCGGAAGTGAAGCGTGCGCACCAGGTACAGCAGGAGGACGGCCTGCATCATGGCGCTGAAAAGGTTCGACGTCGCCGTCGACCCGGCGATCGACCGCAGCAGCCGGTGGCGCAGCACGTAGCGCAGCCCTTCGCCGATCTGAGTGCGCAGGCGTTCGCCGTCGGCCTTCGCGGGTGCCGGCTCGGGACGTCGTATGGCGCCGATGCCGAGGGCCGACGCCACGAAGCTGGCGGCGTCGGCGGTCACGGCTGCGGCCGGACCCAAGGCGTCGATGAGCACGCCCGCGATACCCGGACCCGCGACCTGGGCGCCGGAGCGGCTGATCTCGAGCTTGCCGTTGCCGTCGACGAGTTGATCGCGCTCCACCAGCGCGGGCAGGTAGGCCTGGTACGCGACATCGAAGAACACCGTGAGCACGCCCGTGACGAAGGCGACGACGTACAGCTGCGCGAGGCCGAGAACGTTGAACGCGTGCGCGATGGGTATCGACCCGAGCGCAAGCGCCCGCCCGACGTCGCCGGCGATGAGCACGGGCCGTCGGCGGAGCCGGTCGACGATCGCGCCGGCGGGCAGCCCGACCAAGAGGAACGGCGCCATCTCCACCGCGCTCAGCAGGCCGACCTGCAGCGTCGTCGCCTTGAGCACAGAGATGGCGATCAGCGGTATCGCCAGCAGGCTGACCTGGCTGCCGAGCTGACTGACCGTCTCGGCCGACCACAGCTTCATGAAGTCGCCGTGGCGCCAGAGGCTGCCGCGGTCGCTCATGGCCGAGTGCTCAGTGGGCGCGGCGGGTGAGCTGCTCGCGGTCGACGATGCGGTAACGCCGGTCGGCCTGCTCGATCCACCCGAGGCGGATGAACGCGGAGATGGCCTTGTTGACGCGCTCGCGCGACGCGCCGACCATGCCTGCGAGCTCTTCCTGCGTGACCGGCAGCACGAAGCGGTCGCTGTCGCCGGCCAGCTCGAGCAATCGCTTGGCCGTGCGCCCGGTGACGTCGAGGAACATCGAGTCGGCCAGCGCGTCGTCGGTGGAACGCAGGCGGCGCACCAGCAGGTTGGTGACGTTCCACAACAGTGTGGGTCGCTCCTCGAGGGCGGCCCGCAGCGGCGGGTACGGCACCGCGATCAGCTCCGACGGCTCGAGCGCACGCGCCTGGGCGGATCTGCCCTGACCGTCGAAGAACGACATCTCGCCGAACAGGTCGTCTTCCTCCATCAGCGCCACCACCGACTCGCGCCCGTCGGGGGCCCGCTTGGCGATGGCGATGCGGCCTGACTGCACGACGTAGAGCTCTTCGGCGGCATCGCCTTCGGAGAACACGGCCTCGTTGCGCTGCAGCGTCACCAGCCGGGCCTCTTTGGCCACGGTGGAGACGGCCTCGTCGTCGAGGGCGTGGAACAGCTCGGCACGGGCCAGCGCGGCGGCGAGATCCATGGTGGCGACGAGGTTAGCGCCCGCCGTTTTCCCGTCTCTCTTCGCGGCCGGGCCGGCGGGTGAAGTTGTCGCAACGCCCTGATACCCGTACCCTTGGAGGCATCCCCTGTCCGTACCATTCCTGGGAGAGGTATGTCCTTCGACGTCGGTGACAAGGTTGTCTACCCGCACCACGGCGCTGCCGTGATCGAAAAGCGGGAGAAGAAGGAGGTGTTCGGCGAGAACCGCGAATACCTCGTTCTCCGGGTCGCCTTCGGTGATCTCACGCTCATGGTGCCGGCGGACAACACCGACGAGGTGGGCCTCCGAGAGGTCATCAACGACGAAGAGGTCGAGGAGGTCTTCGCCGTCCTTCGCAAGAAGGAAGCGCGCATGCCCACCAACTGGTCGCGGCGTTACAAGAACCACGTCGAGAAGCTGAAGTCGGGCGACGTGTACCAGGTGGCCGAGGTCGTGCGGAACCTCTCCATCCGCGACAAGGACAAGGGGCTGTCGGCGGGCGAGAAGCGGATGCTCACCAAGGCCCGCCAGATCCTGGTGTCCGAGCTGACCTTCGCCATCGGCGTCAGCGAGGAAGAGGCCGAGCAGAAGCTCAACGACGCGCTGCCGTAACCGGCAGCGACGCAATCGGTGCGCGCCTGGGGGATCGTCGTGGCCGGCGGTCGCGGCGCCCGTTACGGGCGACCGAAGCAGCTCGACCAGCTGGCCGGGCGCCTGCTGATCGACTGGGCAGTCGCTGCCCTGCGCCCCGTGTGCGAGGGCGTCGTCGCGGTGCTGGCCGCCGATCTGCTCGACGGCGCGACGGTCAGCGCTGACGCGGTCGTTGCTGGCGGCGACACCCGCGCCGCGTCGGTCCGCGCCGGCTTGGCCGCGGTCCCGGGCGATGCCGAGGTGATCCTCGTGCACGACGCGGTGCGACCACTGGCTACGACCGCGCTGGCGGCACGCGTCATCGCTGCCATCGAGGACGGGGCCGATGGCGCGGTGCCGGGGGTACCGGTAGTCGACACGCTCAAGCGCGTCGACGGGCCGAAGGTGATCGCGACCGTCGACCGCGCCGACCTGGTGGGTGTGCAGACGCCACAGGGTTTCCGGGCCGAGGCGCTGCGCCGTGCCCATGCCACCGAGGCCGACGCCACCGATGACGCCGGGCTGGTCGAAGCGGCCGGTGGCACGGTGGTGGTGGTGGAAGGCGAGCGCGAAAACCTCAAGGTGACGTGGCCCGAGGACATCGCCGTAGCCGAAGCGCTCCTGGCGGCGCGGGGGCCGCGGTGACGTCGCGTGTCGGCCTGGGCTTCGACGTGCACCCGTTCAGCGACGACGCAACACGCCCGCTGGTGCTGGGCGGCGTGGTGCTCGAGGGCGAGCGCGGCTTGGTCGGGCACAGCGACGCCGACGTCATCGCCCATGCGGTGGCCGACGCCCTGCTGGGCGCGGCCGGGCTGGGCGACATCGGCCAGCACTTCCCCGACACCGACCCCCAGTGGGCGGGCGCCGACAGCCTCGCCCTGCTGCGCCACGTCGTGGGGCTGGTGACGGGCGATGGATGGGTGGTGGCCAACGTCGACACGTCGGTCGTGCTGGAGGCCCCCAAGCTG